>MWBQ01000041.1 GCA_002069605.1 Candidatus Atribacteria bacterium ADurb.Bin276 | reverse complement strand
TTATGCGACGTGGCAATCTCATCCTTAGAATGTTTTGTCAGAATAAAAAAAGAAAAAGATGAGATCCTCACGGCTTCGAAAAGCGAAGCCTCAGGATGACGGGTATTTCGTCAGATGAGATCCTCGAGCGGGAAAGTACCGCTCAGGATGACGCATCACTCATCCCTGCTTTTTGGCTGATCATCTTATCCAGAGTCAGAAGAATTGACATCAAATAGATAAGAACACAACCGTTGGCAAATAGAACCACACCAACAATTAGACCTGGAAGGAGATGAGAAACCAGCATAGATGATCCAAATAGAATTGATAGAAAACCCATAATTAACTGAGTGGCAAATAGCTTATGTAAGATTGGAGGAACTTGACCGCCTGACTTTGGTGGTTTTTTTAGCCGAGGTAATAGTGTTTTCACTAAGGTTATACAACCACCGATAATATTCAATACTCCGATAAGAATTGTCAACGGTTTAACCAGAATTCCTGGAATGATACTGGATATAATTCCCAGTGCTGCAAATAAAAGTCCAAATATTATCATCAACCAGTTCCGGGGGAAAGGACCAATGGGGGTGCTGCCTGATGCCAGCATTTGGATAGCAAAAATGACCATCAGTAATCCCAATTGGGCATTCCCCGAAAAAGGAAGTTGACTTAAATTGACTGGTATCAACAGTATTCCCAAAAGCAGCATGAAAACACCAGTTATCAAAAGCATCATTTTATCAGTAGAAAGCTCAACTGTCCCCGGGTTGGTGTTTTCCGCTTCCGGATAAGTCAGGTAGATTTTCCGAAGAACCAAAGCCAGATAAATAATAGCTACTCCAAAAATCAAACCAACCACAGCGGTCATCGCAGTGGTGAGCATGCTTTGCACTAAAATAAGGAGACCAATCAATATTGACAACACATAGACAGCTCCACATCCAACAATAAGGTGTTTAAAAATGCCTCCATACTTTACCCAAGTCCGAAGTTTTTCTTGGGAAAGAAACATCTGAAGCAGAAGGAGAAAACCTCCCGGAGCAAAGCAAATAAAAAGGAGGATGCGGGGTATTTGGCTCAAAAGGTCAGGAATAAAACAGGTCACAATACCGATTGCCGCTATAATCACACCAATAACAATTAAAGGTTTTGACCGGCTCATATCACCAAAGGGGGTCTTCCCCAGGGTTACTATTTGCAATGCAAAGATGAACAAGAGCAATCCGTACAACCCATTTTCATAATAAGGAAGTGCTCCGGTCGACACTGGAAAAAGCAATATTCCAGTAATCAGCATCATCAAACCGGCAATCAACAGAATCGCCACTTCCAAAGGAAGATCTGCTATGTTGAATATCCGATTTTTAGCCATGCCTATTTAACCTAACCTAATAGTAGGTGCCCTTGGTTCGATAGTTCTCGCGGCGTTCGGCAGCTAAATTTCGAACTATCTTATCAAATTCCGGGCGATTTTCCCTATAAAGTTTATCAAAATCTCGCATTTGTTGAGGAAAGATTATGACAATTGATTTTTTTTCCAGTTCCTGAAAAATATAGTCCACCGCTTCGTCAACACTAATTGAATCTGGTGGAGGTGTCAGATCTCCGAAAATAGCCGTTCTGACGTTACCAGGACAGAAAACACTAAAATTTAATCCTTCTACTTCCAACTCATACTGCAAGCTTTCGGTCATAGATATTACTGCGCTTTTGCTGGCAGCATATACTGCTTGATAGGGAACCGGTATCCGTCCAGTGATGGAAGCGGTATTGACGATGTGTCCAAACCCCTGCTCCCGCATGATGGGTATGGCAGTATAGGTGCCATAGACAATACCCATGAAATTTAAATCTATAACAAATTTCCAGATTTCAAAGGTAACTTTTTCCGTTGGAATCGTCATACCCACTCCAGCATTGTTGAACACAAAGTCAAGATGACCATCAAAGGCCTTAGCAGCATGAATCAGTTTCTCGACTTGCTCCAGCTTGGTGACATCGGTTAGATGAGGGCTGACCTTCCCGGGGTATTTTTGGTTTAATCGTTCGGATTCTTTGGTGAGATTCTCTTCCTTCACATCACCCATGAAAACCGCCTTTGCTCCTCTTGCCAGCAAATGTTCGGTGAGTCCCAAACCGATACCTGATGCCGCTCCGGTGACCACTGCAACTTTATTTTCAAAATATTCGCTCATGTTTTCCCCTCCTTTAGGGTAGAATTTTCGAATCGCCAACATTGAGACTGGCTGAGCACTTTAACATCATAGCATTGGTATACTTCACTATTGGCAAATCTGCCAAAGCCTTGATGATATGACTCTGCATAGGATGCTGCTCCGGGGTCAGCTTTGTCCATTGGAGACTGCCTTCACCGAACCAAGCTTGTTTTAAGTTCATTTCCTGCGGGTAAAGGGTAGCATGACTCAACGTCGCTCCTCCCTTTCCAAGGTTGGGCAAATAACGCCAGCCAAACAAGTTAACCTTGGGGTGCTCGTTTAATTTCTCAATATCTTTTGACGATACTTCATCCTTTTGATTAAAGTCAATTTTAAGAAAAGTACAGCTTTCATAACTGGCAGTTGTAAACCAATGATTATCGACACGACGTTCATTGGCGATGTCGGCAAAAACCTTAGGAACACCATCCTCCTCTCGTCCTCCAATGATGGGGCAGGTTTTGTTTTCCCATACCACCAGAGCATAATCACCGGAAAGTCCATCAGAATTCCCCAGATATTTAACTGGAGCAGAAACTTGAATAAGCCGATATTCACCTCCCGACATCCAAACCACATCTCGACAGTTGGTATACTGAACGCTTACCACCGGTTCCCGGAGTTCAAAATCTTCAGGTATGTATTGCAGAAGTGCATCTTGGTCGGTTTCATATTGGACGGAGATACCTAACATATCCCCATACACTGCTCTTATTGGATAAAAGGGCGATCCTCCAAAATGAGCCGGCATTTTGTAAATATAATCATCTTGAAACTTAAATTTTCCTTTCATGTTCCGCCTCCCTTAAAAATGATTTTCTTATTATAACTAATTTCATACCACATAATATACCCTTATGCCATTTTATGGCACTAAATGACAAAGTTAATAGTTACACCTCGCCCCTGACCCTCTCCCACAGAGGGGCGAGGGAAAAAAATAAATAAAAAGATTAAATAGTTCCTTCTCCCTTGATGGGAGAAGTTGAAGATGAAGGTGAGAACCAAGATTCGACATGCCATGGTATGTCACTACATTAATTAATGAATGGGCACAACACATTGTACCCCTACAGTTTTATAATCTTTGGTAGGGGCTTGATTTATCATGCCCGTAGATTATCAAGTTTTATTATCATGCTATGTTACATTATTTGATAATAATGAAAATATATATAAATTCCGATCAATCTCCCCCTTTAGAAAAGGGGGTAAGGGGATTTGAGTTTTTTACTGCTTCGTCATTGTGAGGAAACCAATCGGCTTTTGGTTGGACGACGTGGCAATCTCTGCCACCCAGTTTGTCATTCTGAGGAGTCCGGTGTCTTCTGCTGGACGACGTGAGAATCTCATCCTTTTCAATTCCACAGTTCCACGATTCCCCAATTTCACAACATTTAAAAGATGAGATCCTCACGCGGGAAAGCACCGCTCAGGATGACGCT
>MWBQ01000040.1 GCA_002069605.1 Candidatus Atribacteria bacterium ADurb.Bin276 | reverse complement strand
TTCCATAAAAGAACTTTGCGACATGGGGAAGACTCTTCCCGTAGTTCCTAAGATAGAAATACCGCCTTCTATACCCAGCTCGGAATTGAATGTTTGGGTTGCTATCTTCGATCCATTCGGAACATATATTTCAACCTGAAGGTCCCAGTATTTGGGAAGAAATCGCAGTAAGTTATCGGTGATTTGTTTTTTGGGAACGGGATTAATAGCCCATTCTCCTGGTTCGAGATATAAACCCGGTTTGGTTACTTTTCCAACTCCTTCTCCCCCAATAATCGAGATATTTTGTTTTCCTGGTCTTAGTAGGAGAGAAGCACCGATCAATATACCATCGGTGACATCCGGGTCATCGCCGGCATACTTTTTCACCATTGAGAAATAGCGTCCATCGGATCTTACTCCAGCTTGAATAATTTCGACCTCGATATATTCTCCATTGGGAAGCTGAGTCTTGACATAAGAAGGGTCTTTTCCTAAGGCTTTAAAAAGTGCTCCAAGAGCGGCAGCCGATGAACAAGTTCCAGTAGTGATTCCCAATTTCATCTTATAATCTCCATTCCATTTTCTTCTAACTTTTTTTTGAGAAGGGCATTGAAAACTGAAGCAGCTATAGAACTTCCTCCCCGGGGACCGGAGAGAACGACAGCTGGAACACCGGTTTGTAAC
Organism: Candidatus Atribacteria bacterium ADurb.Bin276; assembly: GCA_002069605.1. Classification (NCBI taxonomy): domain Bacteria; kingdom Pseudomonadati; phylum Atribacterota; class Atribacteria; order Atribacterales; family Atribacteraceae; genus Atribacter; species Candidatus Atribacter allofermentans. Next base: position 24,820 of record MWBQ01000040.1, on the reverse strand, counting down.
AATTGTTTTTTAGAAATAGCTGCCGAAATAAAACCAACCGGCATGCCAACGACAAAGTCAGCCCGATATCCCTGGTTGATATGTTGAACTAACCGAAGGAGACCAGTTGGAGCATTTCCAAAAATAAATTTACGAATGTTTTTTTCACAACTCAAATCTACAGCTGCTTCTGAGCGGGTTATATTATCACGTTGAGCTCGTGCATAACATTCTTGTTGATGAACGAAAACAGTAAGTTTGATTCCACATTGCTGAAGGAGACGAGGAGATATTCCACTGGAAACCATTTCGGTATCACAGTAAATTTCGGAACCGGTTTCGATTTTATTCGTTGAGGTCTCAATGAAACCTGGTTGAATAACAAAAAGTGAAGCGATCGAAAAGTCAGCAGTTGCGTGAACGGCTCGCTCGACGAGGAAACGACCATAATCAGGAAGGGAATAATGATCTAAAACGGTCTTAATCAGTTGAAGACTCTGTGATTCTATAAAATCCATGCTATCGACCTCTTTCAATATTAAAAAAGCCTGATGTCCCGGGTCGATATCAAAAAAATATTTCAACTTTCGTCTCGCGCAAAAGCTGAAAACTGATATATTCCCCGGGCCGGTCTCCTGGCTTGAAGGCTTTTCCTACTCGGTTTTCCTTCCCGGCGACATCGCCAGTGGCATAACAAACCTTTCGTTCCTTCTCACAGTGGCGGGACCACACCGGATTTTCACCGGTTTCCCGAACACCCGTTGAATGTTTCTATTCAGTTGTTTTTATCTTCATCACATGGTAGATTAAATCATTATTTTCAATTTGACAAGAGGTTTCTTATAAAATTTATCAAAGGATGTTACAAAGATGACGCGAGGAATTGTCATTGCAGCTCCCTACAGTGGTTCGGGGAAGACAACAGTAACTCTTGGCTTGATACGGGCATTGACCCGCCAATTTCGGGTTATTCCTTTTAAGATTGGGCCGGATTACATCGATCCTTCCTATCACCAAGCTGCTGCAAAAAATGAATCACACAACCTGGATCTTTTTTTGCTTGGAGAAGAGAACTTAAAAAAGATATTTTTCCAGTCGATTCAGAAAGGAGAAATGGCCATAGTTGAAGGAGTCATGGGTTTATTCGATGGGTTAGGAACCGAGTCTTGGGCAAGCACCGCTCATGTGGCCAAAATTCTTAAACTACCAGTAATCTTGGTAGTCGATGTACGATCGATGTCTACCAGTGCGGCAGCCCTGGTTCACGGCTTTCAGACCTATGATCCCGAGCTTCAACTGGTGGGAGTTATCTGCAATCTAACCTCAAGTAAAACTCATTATAATCATGTTAAGGAATCCATTGAGAGAGATTGTAACCTCCCAGTTGTTGGTCATCTTCCTTTTAAAAAATTTCTTGATTTGCCAGAACGCCAGCTGGGTCTGATCCCTGCTTGGCATATAATTGATATCGATAAATGGCTTGATCATTGTGCCGATTTTCTTCTTAAAAACGTGAATCTCAACCAGATCATTGACCTAATGAAACCCTTAGAAAAAGTCGATGTCAGCTCAACTTTTCAGGTAAAATTACCTCCATCAGAAACAATTCGCATCGGAATTGCCTATGACGGAGCATTCCATTTTTACTACTCTGATGGTTTAGAAACTCTTCGATCTGCCGGTGCTGAATTGGTTTCCTTTAGCCCAATGAATGACAAATTTCTTCCTGAAGGATTGGATGGGCTTATTTTAGGGGGAGGCTTCCCAGAAACAAACGCTTTAGGGCTCTCTTATAACCAGTCGATGCGGAATTCCATTCGATCGGCGATCGAAAATGGTCTTCCGACCTACGCTGAATGTGGAGGAATGATGTATTTAACTCAGGAAATTGAAGATTATACCCATCGTTTTTATCCAATGGTGGGGATTTTTCCCGTTAAGGCGATTATGGGTAAACGGCTCCAGCACTTTGGGTATGTTGAAGTCAAAGTAACCCGAAATAACGTCCTCGCACCGACTGATACGATTCTTCATGGTCATGAGTTTCATTATTCTGAACTAATCGGTTCGTTACCAATATCCAGCTATAAGGTAAAAAAACCCAATCAGAAAAATACCTGGGATTCAGGCTTTGTTTATAAAAATTGTTTAGCTTCCTACGTTCACCTCCATTTATCGGCTTATCCAGAATTAATTTCTAATTTTCTCAACCATAGCCGTCTATGGAAGAAAAACCACTCCTATCTCATTTAGTAAATTTTTTTAAAATAATTAAAGGATGAGATCCTCACGCCCTCACTTTGTAAGGGCTCAGGATGACCGATTAAAGAATTCATTAGATGGTATTTTCTGGATAGACCTTCATGCCACTTGTGTAGCACCAGATGAGGATGAAAATAAGTATCCCCCTCACCCTAACACTTTCCCACTCGGGGAGAGAAAAAAAGAGCAATGGAAAAAGTAGAAAATGAGAGTTTTAGATTTTATTCTTGAAGGAATAGAAAAAAAAATATATAATGGCGCAGGAGATATCATACTTTGATTTTCAACTTGCATAGTTCATCTGCGTTTATTAGCATTTGAAAAATGTTTTTTAAAAAATCCATTATAAACCGGCTATTCATTAAAATTGAATTTAAAAAAGTTATTTAATATTGATAAATGGACCAATGAGGGTCCATTTTTTGTGTTTTAAACTTGGTGTGGAGTGAGTCAGATGAGTCGTTTAATAACCGATGTTATCAAAGAAAGTCTTCAAAAAGTAGTCAAAGAACAATATGGAAACTTATTCGAAGAATTACTTTTTACAGTTGAGCCAACTCGTGATAAAGCTCACGGAGATTTTGCCAGCAACATAGCCTTTTTGCTTTCAAAAAAAGCCAGGAAATCCCCTCGAGAAATTGCCAACCAAATTGTATCGATTCTTAACCAATCTATCGGTCACATTGCAACTATTGAGATTGCCGGCGGAGGTTTCATAAACTTTTTCCTGAAGGATCATATTATTTATTCATTTATGCAGGATATATATCAGGAAAAGGATGAGTATGGATCGGTTCATGTTGGCAACAATGAAAAAATGCAAGTAGAATTTGTCAGTGTTAATCCAACCGGGCCACTCCATGTAGGCCACGGGAAATGTGCAGCCTTTGGTGATGCTTTGGCAAGAGTTTTAAAAAAAGCTGGATTTATAGTTGAAAAGGAATATTATATAAATGATGCCGGTCGGCAGATAGATTTATTAGGTCTTACCTTGGAATGCCGTTATAAACAGCTTTTTGGTGAAGAGATTGAAATACCAGAGGGAGGATATAAGGGTGATTATATGATTGACATCGCCCAGGATTTGAAAAAAGAAAAAGGCGATGCCCTTTTATCTCTAACGAAGGATGAAAAAAACGAAATATTTAATTCTTATGCAGTCTCAAAAATATTGCAAAGCATACAAAAAGATTTGAGTGACTTTCAGGTTAACTTCGATGTTTGGTTTAGTGAAAAAACTCTCTACCAGAACCACGAAGTTGAAAAAGCCTTGAATCAATTAGTTAAGCAAGGTTTTACCTATGAAAAGGATGGAGCCCTTTGGTTAAGAACCCAGCAATGGGGAGATGATAAAGATCGGGTGCTGGTTAGAGAAAATGGATCACCTACCTATTTTGCCTCGGATATTGCCTACCATTTTAATAAATGGCAAAGGGGTTTTGAAAGAGTAATTGATATCTGGGGAGCTGATCATCATGGATATATTCCCCGGATGAAAGCTGCAGTTAATGCATTGGGCTTAAAGAAAGAATTTTTGGAAATTTTTATTGTTCAATTTGTAACTCTGTTAAGAAATGGACAACCGGAAAGAATGTCAACCCGACAGGGTGAATTTATCCCCCTTCGTAATTTGATTAATGAAGTTGGTGTTGATGTAGCTCGTTACTATTTTCTCATGAGAGATCCTGCAACCCATCTTGAGTTTGATATTGAACAAGCCAAAAAGACTTCGATGGATAACCCGGTATATTATGTTCAATATGCTTATGCTCGAATATCATCGGTTTTTCGAGAAATGGAAAAGAAAGATTTATCCAATATAAAAATAGACCAAAAACATGAATCATTTCATAATGAGCAGGAAAAATTATTAGCTAAAAATTTGATATACTTTCCAGAAGTGGTAAAACGATCAGCTTTAGCACGGCAGCCCTATATGATTTGCAACTATGTGACAGATTTAGCAGGTTCATTTCATACTTTTTATAATAACAACCGAATTTTAGACGAAGAAAATTTAGAGTTAACGGCTTTTCGACTTAATTTATGCCGTGCAACTCGACAGGTGCTCAAAAATGCACTGGATTTATTGGGTATTTCGGCACCAGAAACGATGTAGGGAAGGTCGATTAGTATGAATGGTAAGGAAGGAAAATTTATTTTTATTACCGGAGGAGTCACTTCCTCATTAGGAAAGGGGATTACAGCATCATCAATAGGTCGAATTTTAAAAAGTCGACAACTTAAAATAACCATGCAGAAGTTCGATCCGTATATTAATGTTGATGCCGGGACTATGAATCCCTATCAACACGGTGAAGTTTTTGTTACACAGGATGGAGGAGAAACCGACCTTGATCTTGGGCATTATGAACGCTTCATCGATGAAGAGTTATCGAAATCAAGTAATGTAACAACCGGAAAAATATATAGTTCGGTAATTGCTCGCGAACGTCATGGGGATTACTTAGGAGCTACCGTTCAAGTTATTCCTCATATTACCAACCAGATAAAAGAAGAAATATTTCGTCTCAGGGAAGAATGTCAAGCTGATGTTTCAATTGTTGAGATTGGCGGTACAGTTGGTGATATTGAATCACTCCCATTTTTGGAAGCTATTCGCCAAATCAAGAATGATATTGGAAAATCCAATTGCTTGTATATACACGTCACTCTCGTTCCCTTTCTCGATGCTGCCGGAGAGCTTAAATCCAAGCCCACACAACACAGCGTTAAAGAATTACGAAGCATTGGAATCCAACCCGACATGATAATTTGTCGTTCTTCTCATGTTATGACCCGAGAAGTTATATCTAAAATTGCACTTTTTTGTGATATTGAAAAGGAAGCCATCATTCCCGTTCTTGATGCCGAATCAATTTATGATGTCCCGATTACTTTGGAGGAAAAAGGAGTTGGCAATCTCATCATTAATAAGCTTCAACTAAATGCTGCAGAAGTTGATCTCCATGATTGGTCAGAAATTATATCTCGAATGAAAAACCCCAACCAGAAAATCAATATTGGGATTATCGGGAAGTACATAGAATCGAAGGATGCCTATTTAAGTATCAACGAGTCACTAAAACATGGTGGAGGAGCCTTGGGAGTAAAGGTTTGCATTAAACCAATTGAAGCTGAAAAAATTCAAGAACAGAATGTAGAGAAGTACCTTGGAGAGCTCGATGGTGTATTAATTCCGGGAGGTTTTGGAAAAAGAGGAATAGAAGGAAAAATTATTGCTGCACGGTACGCAAGGGAAAATAGCATTCCCTTTTTTGGAATCTGTTTAGGAATGCATACGGCAGTGATCGAATTTGCTCGTAATGCTGCTGGAATGGTTGGTGCTCATTCAACTGAGTTTAATCCCGAAACACCTTTTCCGATTATTCATCTTTTACCCGATCAGCGGACTAAAAAAGATTTAGGTGGTACCATGAGGTTGGGAAATTACCGATGCCAGCTGAAAACCAATACAAAAAGCTACTCACTATATCAACAGGAAGAGATTATGGAGCGACATCGCCATCGTTATGAATTAAACTCTGAATATATACACCAATTAGAAAAATCAGGAATGATTATGGTAGGGTTTAATCCAGAGTTTCAAGTTGTTGAAATGGTTGAGCTCTTCAATCATCCCTGGTTTGTCGGAGTCCAATTTCATCCTGAATTTAAATCCCGTCCTAATCGACCTCACCCTCTTTTTTATGGCTTTGTTCAAGCGGCACAAAAGTATCATCAAAACCAAAGAATTGGAGAGAAGACTTTTGGGTAGTAATTCAAATCCTATTGGTGTGATTGATTCCGGTGTCGGAGGACTCAGCATGGTCATTGCTTTAGATCAGTTGCTTTCATCGGAAGAAATAGTTTACGTCGCTGACCCTCTTCATTTTCCTTATGGAGAAAAGGCTAAAAATGAACTGATTCATATTGTTTCTTCATTGGTTTCCTACTTGAATGAGAATTTAAAAGCAAAGCTTATAATAACCGCTTGCGGAACAATCAGCTCAAACTGCCTGGAGGAACTGTCAGCTTTGTTTCAAGTTCCCATTATTGGTATTATAGATCCTGCTTCCAGAGAAGCTGTAAGGAAAACCAAAACCGGCAAGGTCGTTGTGTTAGCGACTTCAGCAACTGTAAAAAGTAGTACTTTCCAAAAGCATATACAAAGAATTCATTCTTCCATTACCGTTAAAGAGGAAGCTTGGCCGGAATTTGTTGAAGCGGTTGAAAAAGGACTGCATCAAACCGATGATTGGAGAAAATGGATTCATACTCAGCTGATTGGTTTTCAACAAGAAAATTTTGATACCATCATTATGGGTTGTACCCATTTTGCTTTAATATCATCTTTTTTTCAAGATATTGCTGAAACTACGTTTGAAATTATTAATCCAGCAATAGCAACTGCTCAAGAAGTAAAAGAATATTTAGCAAAATCAAATTTGTTAAATCCATCGGAGCTAAGTAAAAAGAGAATTATTGTGCGGGGAAACAGCACAAACATGAAAAAAACGATTCAAAAATACACCGATTTACAAAAAATTAATATTGAGGCATTTCCTGAGAAGATTATTGAAAACTTCATCAACAAAGCTCAGAGATATTGTACTCCGGCCTCAACTCCAATGTAAAAATCCTGGAAAGATCCCCAAATGAAAAACGACACTATTTATCGATTCCGTTCTTATGCAAAAATAAATTGGTTTTTAAAAATTGGTCAACAACGTACGGATGGATATCATGATATATTATCGGTAATGCAACTTATCAATTTTTATGATATTATTGATTTTTATTTTAACAACCAAAATTGTGATGAAATTCAATGTAATTATGAAATACCGACTGGGAAGAAAAGTTTGCTTGGGCGTTTATTTCATCTCCTGCGTGAATTAAATCCCCACATTAAAGAGCGGTATTTCGGTGTTAAAATAATTAAGAATATTCCTCCTTCTAGTGGTTTGGGAGGTGCTAGCAGCAACGTAGCAAACTTATTAAAAAAAATGAATGAAATACTACAATTATCTTTCGAAAATGAGAAACTAATTGAATTATCAGCAAAACTCGGTTCTGATATTCCTTTCTTTACAACTGGTTACCCCTTTGCAATAATAAGTGGGAAAGGCGAAAAAGTTATTCCTCTTCATCAGCCACCGGAAAAATATATTGTTCTGGTTTTTCCAAAAGTGGGTATTGATACCAGTTGGGCATACCGAGAATGGGATATTGAACAAGAGCAACAAAATTGCCAGAATTTGCCTTCGGTGAAGAATTTTTTAATTGACTTTAATCCAAGCCAGATAGAAAAATATATCTGGAATGACTTTGAAAAAATTGTTTATAAACGCATGCCAGAATTTGCTGAATATAAAAAAACTTTAGAACAAATGGGATGTTCTTCGGTTTTTATGACCGGAAGCGGTTCATCGATCATAGGTGTTGCACCAAATCAAGAAAAAGCTGTTGATATTGTCAAGAGACTGAACCAAAAAGGAATTCATTCTCGGTGGTCGACAACGATTTATAAAGTTGATAGTAATCCAATAATTGTCAAAGAGGGAGGGGAAGAACCATGACTGATGCCATCATATTAGCAGGTGGAGATAGTAATCAAGAATTTTTAAAAAAATTTGGTGTGAATAACCGATCACTACTTGTCATTCATAATAAATTTATGATAGAGTATGTAATAGAAGCCCTCAAAGAGGTTTCCTCAATTAAGCGAATCATTGTTGTTGGACCCGTCAAAGAGCTGAAATCCCGGATAGGTAAGTCGGTTGAAGAAGTTGTTCCTCCTGGAAATGATCCTTTTGAAAGCACGTTAAAAGGTCTTGATTACCTCAAACCCGAAAAAAAGGTGCTGGTAATTTCAAGTGATATCCCTCTCATTAAAGGTGAGATGATAGAGGATTTCTTTCTCAGATGCAGCAAACAACCTGCTGATTTTTATTATCCAATTGTTCGGAAGGAAGTGTATCAAAAAAAGTTTGGCCAATCAAAAAGAACTTTTGCTAAATTGGTTGAAGGTTCTTTTGGCGGTGGTAATATGTTACTTATCGATCCCACTCTGGTTCAAAAAAAGAGAGAATTTATTTCTCAGGTCATCAGAAACCGCAAAAGTCCTTTTATGATTGCCAGAATATTAGGTTTGAATATTATTTTTAAATATATTTTTAAAAAACTATCAGTCAAAGATATTGAAGATCGAGTGGAAAAGATTTTAGAAATGAAAGGTTTAGCTATCATTACTCCTTATCCAGAAATCAAGTTTGATATCGATTTACCCGAACACGTGGATATAGCAAGGAAATTTCTTAAAAAATAGAGGTTTAAGCCAAATATTTTATTAAAATATTCTTACCAGCTATTTGAAATTACTGCTTCTTGGATTTACACATCGATACGCCAAGCATTATTTCTAATCCAAAGATGTCTTTGAGAAAAACGAGGAGGTACAATTGCATTGAGTACAGACAGCAATCAAGTTGATTTAGAATTAGAGGAAAAAGAGTTAGAAAAAGAACCTGAAAAAGAAAAAACCAGAGCGGAATTGCAGTTTTCCTTAGGAGAACTAAAAATCAAATCCAATAACGAACTGGGAGATATTGCCCAAAAAATGGGTATAGTTGGCTATAGTCGAAAGAGAAAAAGCGAACTGATATTTGAAATATTAAAAAAGGCGACTGAATCGAAAGGTTATATTTTCAGCGAAGGTATTTTAGAAATCACTATCGAAGGATATGGTTTTCTCCGAACTTCAGATGATTTTACTGTCAGCGAAAACGATGTTTACGTTTCACCATCACAAATCAAACGTTTTGCTTTAAGTAGTGGTGATAAAGTTGCCGGACAGGTAAGACCACCAAAAGAAGGGGAAAGATATTATGCCCTGCTTCGAATTGAAGCTATTAACGATGAAGATCCAGAGCAAGCCAAAAAAAGACCCCTTTTTGAAAATTTAACCCCAATTTTTCCCAATCTCCAGTTTGTATTAGAAACTACACCCAATGAAATTTCTACAAGAATCATCGATCTTTTTTCTCCTATTGGTGTAGGGCAGCGAGGTCTTATTGTAGCACCACCAAAAGCTGGAAAAACCGTATTGTTGGAAAAAATAGCCAATGGGATTACTACCAACTACCCCAACGTTGTTCTGATTGTTTTATTGATCGACGAACGTCCTGAAGAAGTTACCCAAATGGAACGCTCGGTGAAGGGTTATGTTATTGCCTCAACTTTTGACCAAAAACCGGAAAATCATATTCGTGTTGCAGAACTTACTTTGGAAAGGGCAAAACGATTGGTAGAAGAGGGGAAGGATGTTGTCATTTTGCTTGACAGTATAACCCGGTTGGCACGAACCAATAATTTGGTCGTTCCCAATACTGGAAAAACCCTTTCAGGTGGAATTGATTCTTCAGCTCTCCATTGGCCAAAAAGATTTTTTGGAGCTGCTCGGAATATCGAAGAAGGTGGGAGTCTGACCATTTTAGCAACCGCACTGGTTGAAACCGGATCCCGTATGGATGAAGTCATTTACGAAGAATTTAAGGGAACCGGAAACATGGAGCTTCATCTTAGCCGGGCTTTATCGGAAAGTAGAATATTTCCAGCCATTGATATCCATCGATCAGGGACACGAAAAGAAGAGCTGCTGATTAAACAAAATGATTTAGAAAGAATTTGGATGTTGAGAAAGCTTTTAGCCAATGTTGACCAACAAGAAGGAGCTCAAATGGTTATCGACCGTATGAAAAATACTAAATCAAATCGAGAATTTTTGAAAATGATTGATCATGTGTTGAAAAACTCCCGTTAATTTTGACACTCAAAATCAGTATGTGATATAATACCCAGCGTTTTTAAATCATTTTTGTTCATTCTTCAATTCCTGATGTATAAAAGGTACCAATGAATTATTACCTTTTTTTAAATCAATTTTTGATACCTATATACTTAAAACGGAATTGGGTGAGGTGATAACAATGAAAAAAGATATTCATCCCAATTATAAAGAGACACGAGTTATTTGTGCTTGTGGGAATAGCTTTGTAACTCGTTCTACCAAAACACCGGAAATAAGAGTAGAGATTTGTGCCAGCTGTCACCCGTTCTTTACTGGACAGCAAAAATTAATCGATACTGCTGGTCGAGTTGAGAAATTCCGGGCAAAATACGGCGACAATTTTTAGCTTTAGTTACGAAATGAATAAAAAAGGGTAGTGTGTATAATTTACATACTCCCTTTTTTTATTGGAATAAAAAAGCAATGAAGAGCTAAAAGGTATTGAACAATGACCTCCATAAGCGTTAGATTGCTATTTGTACTGCATCGTGACGCAAGATGAGAATGAGAATAAAAAATTTTCTCTCTCACCCCAATCCCTTTACATCATGGAAAAAGGGAATAACAACAAAGAACAACTTAAGGAGGAGTCCTTTTGTAAATTACTTCTTCTTCAAGTGGAGTAAAATACGATGAGAGTGAAATTCAAACTCATCACCAGATACTAATCACTCATCATTGTTTATAAAAGGAGTAGGGGTATGAAGGTAACGCTTATAAGCTCAACACCGAATCCTGAGCTAACCATTGCAAGAGCTGCACGTCTCTGCTATCGAAGAAGTTATGATGAAGACATAACATTAGAAAAAGCTCAAAAACTTATACGAGAAATCGTAGCCCGTGGCCATGAATCGGTTTTAGAACACGCTTCTTTTACCTTTTTAATTGGGGGAATTTCCCGAGCTGCTTCACATCAGTTGGTTCGTCATCGCATAGCTTCCTACTCTCAACAAAGCCAACGATATATTCATTTTAAAAATCCAGAATTTGTCATTCCGCCTTCAATTAAAGAAGATGAAACCTTATTTGATCATTTTCGGGAGCAGATACAGAAAAGTTCCGATATATATCAAGAAATGATTAAAATGGGAATAGCAGAAGAAGACGCTCGTTATATATTACCACAGGCTATTACCAGCCAAATTATATTAACGGCCAATGCCCGTGAATATCTCCATATTTTAAAGCTTCGGCTTTGTAGTCGATCTCAATGGGAAATAAGGATGATTGCCACCGCAATATTTAAAATTTTAAAGGAATTATCACCAATTATTTTTGAAAGCGCCGGTCCGCCGTGTGCAACCGGAATCTGCCCCGAAGGGGATAAAGGATGTGGACATCCGTGGAGCAAAAGATAAAACCCGAAAAGAATGAAAGGCACAATGTAGGAGGGCAAGCAATTATTGAAGGAGTGATGATGAGAAGCCCTTGGAAAATTTCAATTGCGGTTAGGAAACCCAACGGTACAATAATGACCGATATTAAAGAGAAACCGATTTTATCAAAAACCAATAAATTTTTTGCTTTACCGATTATTCGTGGTGTTGTCAATATGGTTGATTCACTCATCATCGGATTGAAAGCTTTGTCTCTGTCAGCAACTTTAGCTATGGATGAAGAGGAGGAAAAATTATCGGCTTTTGACCTTAGCATCGCCATGTTGTTGGCTTTTGGGTTATTTGTAGGATTGTTTATAGCACTTCCAACTTTTTTAACCTCTCGGATTGATCATTATATTCATTCAACAATCCTCTACAATATTATCGAAGGGCTTATTCGAGTAACAATTTTTTTATTGTATCTCTATATTATTTCTCGAATGAAAGATATTAAAAGAATTTTCGAGTACCATGGAGCAGAACATAAAACTATATTTGCTTTTGAAAATGGTCAGGAGCTTACTCTCGAAAATATTCGAAAATATACCACCCATCATCCCCGCTGTGGAACCAATTGGTTAATGATCGTTATGATTATCAGTATTTTTATTTTTTCTTTTTTAGGTCGTCCCGGGATAATAACCAGAATCATTAGCCGAATTGCTCTCATTCCAATTGTTGCAGGATTGGCTTATGAAGCCATTCGCCTTTTGTCAAAATATCAGGATCGTGGTTTGGCCAATATATTAGCCTTGCCTGGTTTGCTCCTTCAAAGAATTACCACCCAGGAACCGGACGATTCACAGTTAGAAGTTGCTGTGGCAGCTTTAAAAGGAAGCCTTAAAGAGGAGTGTTAGTATGTGGCAAAATAAAGCTGAGGAGTTAAATAGCCGATATCTTGAGCTCACCCATTTATTATCAGATCCCCAAATTACTCAAGATTTACAACGTTATCGACAACTCACTAAAGCTATTTCTGAAATTGAAGAAACTGCTAAGAAATACCAAGAATATCAAGCAGCTCAAAAAAATTTAGAAGAAGATAGAAATTTTCTCAAAACTGAGCAAGACGCGGATTTACGTGAGCTCTTAGAAGAAGAAATTAAAGCATTAGAAAATAAGCTGATTGAGCTGGAAGAGGAGATTAAATATCTACTTATTCCCCGCGATCCTAATGATAAAAGAAATACTCTGGTTGAGATACGAGCGGGAACCGGTGGAGAGGAAGCTGCACTTTTTGTCTCTGACCTCTTTAGAATGTATTCCCGTTATGCTGAAAATCAGGGTTGGAAGTGCGAAGTCATGAGTACTAACCCAACCGAGCTCGGTGGTTTCAAGGAAATTATTTTTGCCATAGAGGGTGATGGTGCCTATAGCAAATTCAAATATGAAAGCGGAGTTCATCGAGTGCAAAGAGTTCCAATAACCGAAGCTGGTGGGAGAATACACACTTCAACTGTAACTGTAGCAGTTCTCCCTGAGGCGGAAGATGTCGACATCGATATCAATCCGGAAGATTTACGCATTGATGTTTATCGTTCATCCGGCCATGGAGGGCAAAGTGTTAATACCACCGATTCAGCAGTGCGGATTACCCACCTTCCTTCCGGCATGATGGTTACCTGCCAAGATGAGAAATCCCAGCATAAAAATAAAGCCAAAGCTCTGCGAATTCTCCGTTCAAGGCTTTTAGAGATTGAACAGCAAAAACAAAAAGCTGAAATCGATCGTGATCGAAAATCCCAAATTGGTAGTGGAGAAAGAAGCGAGAGAATTCGGACTTATAATTATCCTCAAAATAGAGTAACCGATCATCGGATTAATTTAACTCTTTATAAGCTGGATTTGATTTTAGAAGGCGATCTCAATGAAGTCATCGAATCCCTGGCAGCTGAGGAAAGAATGAGAATGTTGGAGAAAGTGGGATAACTCATGTCAAAAGTGAGAGATGTTTGGAGTAATCTGGTTCTCACTTTACGTAAACATAACTTACCCGGAGCCTCCCGAGAAGCTCGTTTTTTGTTGTCTGGAGTTCTTTCTGCTTCACCTTCACATATTTATCTTTATTGGGATCAAGATTTGTCAGTTGAAAAGATTGAAAAGCTCAATATCATGATAAAAGAACGACTTGACGGAGTTCCTCTTCAATACATACTCAAAGAATGGGAGTTTTTTTCTCTCCAATTTTATTTAGAGAAAGGAGTTTTTATACCAAGGTTGGATACTGAATCTTGGTTGGAGGAAGCAATTATTACCATCAGATCTCGCTATGAAAACCAACCAGTCAAGTTGTGTGATCTTTGTTGTGGTTCAGGCGTAATTGGTTTAACCGTTGCATATTGGCTGACCAAAGTACAGGTAGTTGCCATTGATCGATCAAAATTAGCCTGTGATTTGACTCAACATAATGCCCAAAAATTGGGCTTAGAAGAAAGAATATCAGTATGGCAATCAGATTTGTTTAATGAAATCCAAACTACTGATGAACTACAATTTGATTTCATTTTGTCAAATCCACCTTATGTTAAAGAAGAAGAATGGAATACCCTGTCTCCTGAGATACGACTTCATGAACCAAAAGATGCGTTGGTTTCGGGTTCAGAAGGCTTGGACCTCATCTATCGAATCTTGAATGAATCATCCCCTTACTTGAAAAGCCAGGGTTACCTTTATATCGAACATGATCCTTCTCAAGTTGAAGCCATTGCAGATCTTTCTTTAAAAACCCATTTTAAAAAAGATCATGTCATTTTTGATTATCAAAAAAGACCTCGAGCTACAGTTTTTAGACGAAATTGAGTAGGGGAAAAAAAGAAAGACACTTTTCCCACCACATTCCTCCAAGAAAGAGAAATTATTAAAAAAATACTTCCACACCTTAATCTTTTTCTACTAGAAGAGAGATGAAAAAAGAAAAAAAGAATTAATACTTCCTTCTCACTTAATGGGAGAAGGTGGAGATGAGTTTGAAAAAAAGAGATTTCATGATATTTTTAAACTTATAAACACTGTTGGGGTAGACAAAACAAGGGTTTTAAGAGTATCCTTTTAAAAGGAGGTTCTAATAGACGATGAAAATAGCTTTGGGTTGCGATCATGGAGGCTTTGAACTCAAGGAAGATTTGAAAAATTTTTTAATAGAACAAGGATATGAAGTGATTGATTATGGGACTAATAGCCCTGAAATGATTGATTATCCTGATATCGCATTTCCCTTAGCTAAAGATGTAGCCAAGGGAAAGTGCGAAAGAGGAATTATCTGTTGCGGAACCGGTGTTGGTGTCTCAATAGCTGCCAATAAAGTTCATGGAATTCGAGCAGCCAACTGTCATGATACTTTTTCAGCAAGAGCGTCAAGAGAACATAATAATGCAAATATTCTCACTCTCGGAGGACGAGTGATTGGAAAGGGTCTAGCCCAGGAAATTGTTCAAGTTTGGTTAAAATCAGAATTTATCGAGGGTCGACACCTGAGACGTATCAATAAAATCTCGGATTATGAAAAGTAATGAACACACGACCGGATTGGGATGAATATTTTATGTCAATTGCCGAGTTGGTCAGCACTCGGTCGACCTGTTTAAGAAGAAAAGTTGGAGCGGTGCTGGTTCTTGATCGGAGGATTCTGGCCACTGGTTATAACGGTGCTCCCAGTGGATTAGTTCATTGCACTTTGGAAACCTGTTTGCGAGGGAAGCGGCAAATTCCTTCCGGAAGTCAACAGGAACTCTGTCGAGGGTTACATGCTGAACAAAATGTTATAATACAAGCAGCTCTTCATGGAGTGAGTACCAAGGAATCGATTTTATATTGTACGCACAAACCCTGTTCGCTTTGTGCTAAAATGATTATTAATGCTGGGATTTCGAGAATAGTCTATCAAAATCCCTATCCTGATCCCTTGGGAGATGAGTTGGTGAGCGAAGCAGGCTTAGAAGTATGCATATTTAAAGGTGGGTGTGAATCGTGACATTCCTTCATTTAATCGTGGCAAGCTTAGGGGCTTTTTTCCTATCCCTTTTATTTACTCCATTGATAATGAAGTTTTGTCAAAAAAAGAACCTTCTTGATCAACCCGATGGAAACCGGAAAATCCATAGCACACCAAAATCCCGTTTAGGGGGCTTCTTGTTTTCCGCTTTTTTCTGTCCTATCCAGTGTCATTTTGGTATATTTTAGGTTTAGCAGCAATTTTTCTAACCGGATTTTTTGATGATATTTTCAATTTACCACCTTGGAGCAAAGTATTGGGTCTTGGTATTGGTACTCTCATTCTTATTTTTGATGGAGTGGTTATTGAGTTTATCACTTTACCGTGGAATGTTCTCTGGTACATTGGGATTTGGGGAATTCCCTTTACTTTCTTCTGGATATTAGGCATTACCAATTCCTTAAATCTTATCGATGGAATGGATGGTTTATCCAGTGGAATTGCTGCCATTGCAGCCTGTACTTTAGGGATTATTGCTCTTCAACATGGGAGGTGGGAATCAGCTTTAATCTCTTTTTTGTTAATGGGTTCTTCAATGGGATTTCTTCCGTATAACTTCCCACCAGCTAAAATATTTATTGGTGATGGAGGAGCACTCTTTTTTGGGGGAGTTTTAGCAACCGTATCGGTAGAAGGAGCCCTTAAAAGTGCCACCACTTTTACCTTGGCCGTTCCCATTCTTATTCTGGGAATTCCAATACTCGATACCTTTTTTGCCATCGTTCGCCGCAAAAAGAATAAACTGCCTATAACCAAGCCGGATCGTGGCCATCTTCATCATCGATTATTAGAAAAAGGCTTAACTCAAAGAGAAGTTATTTTAGTTGTATACTTGATTAGTGCTAGCCTCAGTATCCTTGCCATTTTAATTGACCGCTTTTTGGTGAATAGCACCTATTCTCTCCTACTTACCTTAGTGCTCTTCTATGTCTCTTGGAAATGGGGAAAACATTTAGGTGTGACGGAGCTTTCTTGTGGGACTCAAAGCACCAAAAAGGTATAAAATAGCCTTTGTTGCCGGAACTCGACCGGAAATAATCAAAACAGCACCAGTTTATCTTGCCGTTGCCCGCCAACCAGATTTACAGCCGGTTTTTATTAATACCGGACAACACCGGGAAATGTCTCACATGTTTTTAAATTTGTTCAATATAGTTTCTGATTACGACCTCAATATTATGAAACCGGAACAATCCCTTAGCTCGTTATCTGCATCTATTCTTCAGGAATTAGAAAGGATTCTTCAGAGAGAAAATCCCGATTGGGTTCTGGTTCAAGGTGATACGACTTCAGCTTTTTGTGGTGCCTTATCAGCCTTTTATCAAAAGATCGCTATTGGTCATATTGAAGCTGGACTCCGTACTGGTGATATCTACAGTCCCTTTCCTGAAGAAATGAATCGTATTTTAGTTGGACGTTTGAGCACCTACCATTATGCTCCTACCCAGAAAGCAAAAGATAACCTTTTAAATGAAGGAATTTCACCGAACAAGATAATGATAACAGGGAATACTGTTGTAGATGCCCTTTATTGGATTCAATCTCAAAATAAGCAGATTAGTTCTTCAGATATAAGTCGATTATTATCATCCAATCCCAATCAAAGATTGGTTCTGGTAACTGCTCATCGGAGAGAAAATTGGGAGGGTGGCATTGCGAACGTAGCAGAAGCGGTAGTTCGTTTAGCCAAGCGTTTTCCTGATATTGTTTTTATTTTTTCAGTTCATCCTAACCCGGTGGTAAAGGATCAAGTATATGCAATTCTTTCTAACCAGGCTAACGTTTTTCTTCATGACCCACTGGATTATTTTGATTTTATAAAAGTATTAAACCAAAGTCTGCTGGCGATTAGCGATTCAGGTGGTGTACAAGAAGAAGCTCCGTCTTTGGGAGTTCCGGTTATAATCACCAGGAGTACGACCGAAAGACCTGAAATCCTCGGAACAGGTATGGGGTATTTAGCTGGAACCGACCAGACTACCATCATTAACCTTGCTACTGAGCTATTGACAAAAAAACAAGCAAGAAAAGCTCAAAATATTTTTGGAGACGGATTTGCCTCGCAAAGAATTGTTCAATCCATCCTTTTTTCCCTTGGAAAGATACCAAAAAGACCGGATGAATTTGATTATTAATTATGAATATCGACCAGTTTTTCCTGCTAATTCTGCTGCCCGTAGCCGAGCCAATGAACGCTTAAGAGCGGCTTCAGCTCGAATAAAATCTGTGCCAGGAATTTTTTCTTTTATCCGTTGCTGGGCACGAGTGGCAGCTTCTTGAGCTCGAGCAACATCAATAGTATCAGCTCCTTCAGCACTATCGGTAATAATAGTGATCTGATAAGGTGTAATTTCTGCTGCGCCACCGCTAATCGCAAGGTATTTTTTCTGATCATCAATGGTAGTATATTTTAACACACCAGTTAGAAGTTCTACCAAAAAAGGAGCATGTCCAGGAAGGATTCCTCTTAATCCATCAGGACATTCAAGAGTAATCGAATAAATGTCGGGATAAATATAAGTTTGCTCTGGTGTTACAATATGGAGCTCCATCTTTTTCATTCGTTCTTCAACTCCTTCACCCGAGCTTCGACTTGTTCGATGGTGCCGGTCATATAAAATGCCTGTTCAGGCCAATCATCACATTGACCCTCGATAATGTTTTGGACACCAGTTAAGGTCTTTTCTAAGGAAACAAACTCTCCAGGAATTCCAGTATAATTTTCAGCTGCAAAAAAAGGTTGTGTAAAAAAGCGCTGGAGCTTTCGGGCCCGATTGACAATATTTTTATCTTCGTCAGAAAGTTCATCGATTCCCAAAATAGCTATAATATCCTGCAGCTCAAGATAATGAGCAATAATTTTACGTGCTTCCTGAGCTAACCTCCAATGGGTATCCCCAATAATCAAGGGATCAAGAGCTCTTGAAGTAGATTGCACGGGATCGACGGCCGGATAAAACCCTCGTTCAAATATTTTTCTAGAAAGAACAGTTATAGCATCAAGGTGTGAAAAGGTGGTGGCTGGAGCTGGATCAGTCAAGTCATCGGCAGGAACATAAACAGCTTGAACCGAGGTAATAGATCCATTGATGGTTGAGGCAATTCGTTCCTCAACCATTCCCACTTCTTCCGCCAACGTCGGTTGATAGCCAACAGCCGAAGGAAGACGTCCCAAAAGAGCTGATACTTCCGATCCCGCTTGAACATAACGAAAAATATTATCGACAAATAACAAGACATCTTGAGAAAGAACATCCCGAAAATACTCTGCCATAGTCAGAGCCGTGAGGGCAACCCGAAAGCGAGCTCCAGGGGGTTCATTCATTTGACCAAAAACTAAAACCGTATGGCTTAGTACTCCGCTTTTTTGCATCTGAAGATAGAGTTCGTTGCCTTCCCGAACTCTTTCTCCCACCCCAGCAAACACCGATACCCCGCGATGGGCTGTTGCCGTCCGATGAATGAGCTCCATTATTAACACTGTCTTACCAACACCAGCACCACCAAATAAACCGGTTTTTCCACCAGTGATATAAGGGCAGAGTAGATCAATAATTTTAATTCCCGTTTCAAAAACTTGAGTTGATCCAGATCTTTCCGTTAAAGGAGGAGCAGAACGGTGAATCGCCATTTTTTGCTTGGCTTTAACAGGTGGTTTCCCATCTGATGGTTCCCCTAATACATTGAACATTCTTCCTAAGGTTTCTTTTCCGACCGGAACCTGGATGGGTTTCTCTGTATCAATGACCTCCACCCCCCTTTGGAGGCCACTGGTATCCTGGATAGAAATACATCTCACTAAACCGTCTTGGAAATGGCTTTGAACCTCAAGGACTAAGGGTTTAGAAGAATTCTTTTGATTCCTTCTCTCGATAATCAGGGCATTATGAATGGAGGGAATCTCTCTGGGATGAAACCTAACATCAACAACTTGACCGATGACCTGTTCAACAATACCTGTATTCATATATTTCTCTCTTTCATAATGAAGCGTTTTTATATTTAAACCGTTCCCAATACCTGGGAGGCACTGGTTACTTCATTAAGTTCCTGGGTAATTTTTTCTTGACGTCTTTTTTGATAGGCTATCCGTAAAGAATGAATCATGTCTTCGGAGTGGCTGGTTGCTGCATCCATTATTTTTAAACGAGTTGCTTGTTCACTTAAAAATGATTCGATTAAAAAGACATAAAGTTGACTGGCAACATACTCAAAGGTTAAACGTTCAATGAGAGTTGGAGTAGTACTGAGAATATCGGTTCTGAGACGTAAATCAACTTGGTTTTCGGGAGGGAGATTGATACCCTGAAGCGGTATTGGAATTACTCTTTGAATAACCGGACGATATTCACTGACCGAAAGGTATTGATTGTGAGCAATATAAAGGTGTGAAAAGATTTGTTGTTCGTGAAAAGACCGAACTGTATATAAAATTTCTCTAACATTTTGATAATGAGGAGTTTGATGGACCGGGAGAGGATGGGTTAGGAGAACCTCATAAGGACTCTTTTTGAATTGACTCATACCTTGAGTTCCCAAGACGATGAGATGGGGTTTATTGCCTTCGCGCTCTTGGTCATTTATAAAGGTTTTCATTTTATGAGCTAATACGGTATTGAATCCTCCCACCAACCCTTTATCAGAAAAGATTCCAATGAGAGCAAATCCACGAGGTGGGTGAGGGGTAATTACCTCTTCTTGGTAGTACATATGGGCAATTTCATTCAATCGAAGCAATTGATTAGAAAAAGCCTTGGCATTTTCCAAAGTCTTCTTTCCCGTTCTCCAACGAACTACTGAAATAGTTTTCATAGCTCTGGTTACATGTTGAATTTGTTTAATTAAATCAATTTGCTTTTTGATGATTTGTAATTTTGCCAAAGATTATTTCCTTCTTAAAATAAAATTTAAGTTTGAAATAGAAAGTTATAAAGAATCAGGAATAGAGAATTAAAAAAAATTCCTCGGTCTAACTTTGAACATTTTCTTGAAGAAGAAAATGTTCGGTAAAAGTACGAATAAATTCTTTAATTTCTTGTTCAAATTTCGAATCTAATTCTTTTTCTTTCCAAAGCTCATTCAATAAATCAGCTTTTTCGCTAATTGCCTTTTGATAAAGACTCACTTCCCATTTTTTTATCAGAGGAAGAGGAACATGATCGATGAGACCTTGAGTAGCGGCGTAAACTGCTAATATCTCCATGGAGATATCCAAGGGTTGATATTGAATTTGCGTTGTTAGTTCCAAAACTCTTTTTCCATGCTCTAATTGTCGAGCAGTTATGACGTCCAATTCCGAACTAAATCTAGCAAAATCTTCTAACTCGAAGTATTGTGCTAAGTCAAGTCGGAGACGGCGTGCGACCTTTTTCATAATTGGGGTTTGAGCTTCTCCGCCAACCCGAGATACTGAAAGACCAATGTTAATAGGAGGCAAAAATCCTTTAGCAAACAGGTTACTTTCTAAGTAGATTTGGCCGTCAGTAATGGAAATGATATTAGTTGGGATGTAGGCAGAAATGTCACCCTCTTGGGTTTCCACGATCGGGAGCGCTGACATTGACCCACCGCCCAGGTCATCGGATAATTGGGCACTTCGCTCCAATAAGCGGGAATGAAGATAAAAAATATCACCTGGATATGATTCTCGTCCCGGTGAACGTCTCATGAGCAGCGAAAGCGATCGATAAGCCACCGCATGCTTGGAAAGGTCATCGTAAACAACTAAAACATCTTGGCCTCCGTTCATAAAAAATTCTGCAATGGTACAGCCGCTGTAAGGAGCTAAATAAAGAAAAGCCGGAGAATCTTCGGCTGATGTTGAAACAATAATAGTGTAAGCCAGAGCATTATATCTTTTTAATATATCAATCATTTCAGTGATTGCCGATAACCTTTTCCCAATAGCTACATAAACACAAACTACATTTTTTCCTTTTTGGTTAATAATAGTATCAATGGCGATGGTGGTTTTACCGGTTCTGCGATCACCGATAATTAATTCTCTTTGTCCTTTCCCCAGTGGTATCATGGCATCAATCGTTTTTATACCAGTAAAGAGAGGTCTATGAACTGGCTGCCGCTGAATGACTTCAGGAGCTTGCTGCATAATCGGTCTTTTATGACGGCAATCAGGTATTGGTTTTCCGTCCAAAGGATTTCCTAAGGGATCTATTATACGACCTAATAATTCATCACCAACTGGAACTTCTAAAACTCGATTGGTTCGAAATACTCGATCTCCTTGGTGAATGAGGGAATAGTCTCCAAATAAAATACAGCTAATACGTTCTTTTTCTAAATTAAAGACTTGCCCTTTTAAACCATGAGGAAAAATCAGCATTTCACCCATCATGGCTTCTTTTAAACCGGCGATGGATATTACTCCATCTTGGACTTCGGTTACTTCGCCAATTTCATTAATCTCCGGAACGGGGACATATTCTCGAACAACTTGTATGGCTTTTTTTAAAGTGTCGGTTATAACTACCATTAAATCATGCCTTCCTTCATCTTATCGAGTTGAGTCCGCAAGCTGCAATCGATTAGCATTTCTCCGAAAATAATGATGATTCCCCCAATGAGAGAGGGATCTACTTCTTCTTGGAAAATCATTTGATCGATATTCCCGATTCGGGATAATTTACTCTTAACCATATTTTTTTGCGATTCGGTCATCGGAAAGGGAGTGATGAATTTAACTATTTCTTTATTGCTGCTGTCCATATTGCACGTCCGATTTAATTTCAATTTTATCAATCGCTTCCTCTAAAAGTTGCTCAATCAGTTGGTCCTGTTTGGATATATCAATCCGTTCACGAAGCAATTTAGCCGCCATTTCAGTAGAAATATCGATGATGTCCAGCTTCAGCTCAGAATAAAGTTTGTCAATTTCAATTCTGGCTTTTTCTTCGGCAGTTTGCTTAATTTTCTCGCTTTCTTGATAGGCTTCATCAATAATTTTTGATTTAATCTTTACTGCTTCCTGGTTGGCAATTTCCTGCATTTCTTGGAATTTAATATGGATATTTTTACTTTCTTCTTCATATTTTAAACGCATCTCTTCAGCTGCTTTTTTTTCTTTTTCTATTTTCTCCATTTCTTCCCGGATATGGTTTGATCGCTTATCTAGTGCCTGAACCACCGGTTTAAAAAGAAAACGGAATAAAAGAGCAACCAGGACGAGAAAATTAATGATTTGAAAAATGATACTTCGATCAATACTTATCATGGTTTATTAAATCCTCATTTAAAGACATATTTGAGTAAGGGATTAGCAAAGAGAAGAATCAAAGAAACCACCAAAACGTAAATCGCTAAGGATTCAAGTAAAGCAAGACCGACAAACAATGTTCTACTGATTGGTCCGGTTGCCTCCGGTTGTCGGGCAATTCCTTCCAGTGCTTTTGAGCAAGCTTTCCCTTGTCCTAAAGCTGGAAAAATAACACCAATAGCTATAGCGAATCCTGCCGTAAAAACCGTTACACATAGAAAAAGGATTTCTCCTTGCACCTTTAGTCACCTCTTTTGGGTAAATTTAATGGATTTTATCACTACCAAAATAAAAATACAAACAGAGTAATATAAGCGGAGCCCTATGATTCAATACAATTTTGAGGAGGGATAAATTAGGTTTCGCCTTCTTTTTCAACTGCAGCGCTTAAGTAAACAATGGTCAAAATGGTAAAAATATAAGCTTGAATGACTCCGGTAAAAATAGCAAACAACATCATAGGAACGGGAACAAATATAGGAGCCAAAATAAAAAGAATAGCTATGACAATTTCTTCGCCTAAAATATTACCGAACAAACGAAGAGCCAGTGAAAAAGTGCGAGTGATTTCACTTATGATATGAAAGGGAGCCATCACTGGGGAAGGCGATATGTAAGTTTTTAAATAGTTTTTCCATCCCTGAATTTTTACTCCGTAATAGGGAACTGCAGCAAAAACTATTAAAGCTAATGCTAAAGCAGTATTAAAATCACTAGTAGGAGCTTCTAATCCAGGGATAAGACCGGTAAGATTGGCGGCTCCAATAAATAAGGCTAAAGTACCAACCAAGGGGAGGAAAATTCTTCCCCGAGAGGGTGCCATATCGTTAATCATGTTCATGATACCTTCAACAAAAAGTTCTAATAAATTTTGCCAACGACCGGGTAAAAACTGTAGTTTACGGGTAATAAGTATTGAAACCAGAACTAAAAAACCCATTACTAACCAGGTTGCTACCACTGTTGTCGTAACCGGTAATGGTCCAATCATAAACAAAATATGTGGTCCTAAATTTTCCATAGTTTTTCACCTTCAAAAGAGTTTAATACTGATTACCCAGACTGTCAAGAAGTAAGTAATAAAAAAACCCAAAAAAAATAAGAGTGTATCTGGTTTTAAATATTTCAAAATGATGATGATGAGGACTCCAGTGATCGCTAAGCGACCTATAAGACCAGAAAATGGCTGGCTTTTTTTAAAATAAATAAGTTTTTTAACATTCCAAGCGACTAACCAGGCAACAATTATTGAAAGACCTGCTCCTAAAAGGAGACTAATGATGGTTTTGGTTATCGTGTTCATTTTTTTTGTCTTTTTTTTCGTATTTTTTTATTTCTTTATCAAAAAATTGGTAAAGATTATAGAAGGCAAAAAATATCCCTAAAATGAGCATTGAAAGTGTCCAAGAAAAACCTTTTGGATACTTCCGATCCAGATATTGACCTAAAAATAATCCCAAAATAATTGGTGCAACTGTCATCCAGGAAATATCCCAGATCTGCCCAAAATGTTTCCAGATGTTTTCATCTTTATTTCGATGATAGTTTTTCATGGTTCAATTATAAACTAATATTATCAATAATGACCTCTTTTCATCTAATCTATAACTCTCTTTCATGAACTCTTGAAAAAATATCCAACACCAGTTAATATAATAGCCATAGGGGCGGAAATAGCTCAGTCGGTAGAGCATCGGCTTCCCAAGCCGAGGGTCGCGGGTTCAAATCCCGTTTTCCGCTCCATTTTTTATGCAAAGCTAAAATTTTAATTACGTGCTTAGCTTTCTTCAAAATATATTTCGATAAACACTAACTACAAACTATACTTTTAATTAGCCTTCTATCCTGAAAATATCATCAAATAAATTCTTTAATCTGTCATCCTGAGCCCTCGCTTTTTTGATGGCGTGAGGATCTCATCTTTTAATTTTTTAAAAAAAATACGAAATGAGATTGCCACGTCGTTCAACCAAAGAATGGTTGACCTCCTCGCAATCAGACTGTGTCATAATCCCTTTCATACACCAAGAATAGCTTGAAAGTGGAAGACACAGTACATTTATCTTCAGTTTTTGGTTATCTAT
>MWBQ01000039.1 GCA_002069605.1 Candidatus Atribacteria bacterium ADurb.Bin276 | reverse complement strand
TTGGTTCCACAAATCATAATTGCATATCCACCTAAATCGGTACCAAGACCTAGTCCTTCTCTGGCTTCAAAATCTTTTGGGTTTTCGTTTGCTTTTTTGGTGTAATCTAAAATTAACTCGAGGCCAGTCAAAGATATTTTCTTAAGGGATTCTATTTTGTCCTTACTTACACCGTAAAAAGATTCCAAGCAATGGGAAAGGCCGTCCATAGCTCCATCAATGGTAAGATCAATTGGTGCAGTCGTTGTAACGGTGTAGTCAAAGACTGCTCGATTCGGTATTATGGCATCATCTACAATCAGTTTTTTCTGACCAGCAACCGGATCAGTAACCACAGCATATCTGGTTAAGTGTGATCCCGAACTGGCCGCCATCTCCACTGCAACCAGGGGGAATAACTTTTTGCCGGTTTGTTTTAAGCCTTCAGTTACCAGACCAGCACCTAAATAAGTATCTATTTCGGGACTATAAACACCGAGGGAAGCTAATACATTGGCAATTTTCGCTGCATCGATTGAGCTCCCACCCCCAACAACTACTATGCAATCAGGCTTAAAATGTAAAATATAGCTTTCTAACCGATAGACATCTTCACGAGGAGTGTTGGGCTTTGCATTGGGAAAGATTTTTTCTCCTGCAATGGTGATTTGATATTTTTCCAATGAATTTAATATCCGGTTTATAATTTGTTCATGTAATTTTGTATTGGCGATGACTAATGCTGATTTTCCACATTTTTCTACATGTTGACCGACTGTATCTAAAACATTGAGACCAAAGCTGTAATTTTCACCTTTAAAACCGCGTATCAATTCATATGCTTCTTTTTTTAATTGGTTTTTATCCATATCTCACACCTTTAAGTTAATTTTTTAAGATTAATTATAAAATTTTTTTTCCTTAATGTTTATATATTATTATATAGGAATAACCCTCCCCACCGCAAAAGCGATACCCTCAAAGAAGGAAATTGTTGAATTGATTCCACTATTTAGGAGTGATTCAGGGGTGTGTGTTTTACCTCATTTTTAATCATTTATTACTCACTTCGGTATTTTCAGGATAGACGTTCATGCTGGTTTGTAGCAATAGATAGGGATGAAAATACTTATCCAGGATTCGTTTCCCCTTTATAAAAAAAGGGTTAGGGAGGATTTGAATTATATACTGCTTCGTCATTGCGAGGAACGTTTTATGCGACGTGGCAATCTCATATAGTATTTTTTAAAAAAAATGAGATCCTCACGACTTCTGAATATAAA
Organism: Candidatus Atribacteria bacterium ADurb.Bin276; assembly: GCA_002069605.1. Taxonomy (NCBI): domain Bacteria; kingdom Pseudomonadati; phylum Atribacterota; class Atribacteria; order Atribacterales; family Atribacteraceae; genus Atribacter; species Candidatus Atribacter allofermentans. The sequence goes on along the minus strand of MWBQ01000039.1, from coordinate 26,733 downwards.
GTCTCAGGAAGACGGCATTTTTTAGCTCTTGGGTTTTTTAGGTAATCTTCCGTTGACAGTACAGGTCTTTTCTTCAAATGTTCCATCATCATAGGTTCCTGAATAGACAAACTTCAATGATCCTGACAAAATTACAGGGTTAGCAGGTAAGTCAATACACCCAGCATTAGTTTCCGATTGTCCGGGAGGGCAATAGGCTTCTGCTTCAGGAATTGTCTGGGCAACCCGCAAACACCCAAGACACAAACCGTCGCTTCAACAGTGTTGATGACAAAACCTTGGATACTATTATTGGCAAGACTACTCTGATAACAGATTTGATTATTAGAAATTTGAATAGCCATGGAACACACCAGGTCACTTTCAGCTTGATTGTTTTGAGGAGTACCACAGCAGCCAGTTCATAACAGAAGTGCCATGAAAAGGTTAATTGCTGGCATGAAAGCCTTTTTATGATATACCTTCCTTACTTCAGTTATTTTTTCTATTTTCACAGTGTATTTTTGATTCAGCACTTATATGAGTTTAAAACTAAATCAGCCGGTCAAAATTCCCCACCTGATGATATTGAAATAGAAATACTCTGAATGAGTATCCTTATCCATTAAGAAAATCGTTGGTTATTTGGTATTAAATAACCCGTAGGTTTTGTTTACATCGAGAACGAAGATTATTCCTTTTCCTGGTTCATCAATTTTGAGTTCCTCTCTTATTTTATTAACAATTGGATCGGTGAGATCGCTTTTGGAAATAATAAAAACAATTTCCTTTTCAGGTTCAATGGCCATAGAAAACAAGGTTTCGGTTTCATGAATTCCTGAACCTCTGGCGTTAATAATGGTTCCTCCCCGAGAACCTGCCGAATTGGCAGCTTCAATAACCGATTCTGCTTGACCCTTATCGACAACCACAAAGACCGCATTATACATAATCTTTTCTCCAATCTCCCTTTTTACCTTTTTGGTAAATATGCAGTATCGAGCCCCTAAAAAATTACTTAAAGAGAAGGTAAAAGCAATTCCATGGTTGGGTTTTTTTAAATCGAATTTTTTCTCGATTTCATTCATTACCGAATATCCTAATTCTTTTTCTGCCACAACAAACACAATTTCTCTTCTTATTTCATAAAGCTCAAGGGCCTCCAACCAATGATTTTTAATCGTTCCCTTGCCCAAAATGACCGTTGCTCCGCTAATTCCATGCTGTTTTGCAAATTTAATAATTTTACTCCCAACACCATGGTTCACTATCACACAAAACAACTCATATTCTCTGCTATCAGGACATTTATCCATTCTCTTTTTATATCCCTCTTTTTCCAGATTTTCGCTTATAAATAAAACCAATAATTTGTAAAGCAATGAGTGGTGTTAACGCTACCATAGCAATCATTCCGAATCCATCAATTAACACATTGGCACTTTGAGTTGCGCTGGCAGCACCCTGTGAAAACGCCAAAATGAAAGTTGCTGTCATTGGACCAGAGGCAACGCCTCCTGAATCAAAAGCAATTCCAACAAATAAATTCGGGACAAAAAAAGTCATCAATAGAGCAGCAGAAAATCCCGGCAAAAGATAATGCCATAATTGGATTCCCGGTATAACAATTCTAAGCATTGACAAAGCTACCGCAAAACCCACACCTGTTGATAGAGCAATATTAATTATTCTTTTTTGTACATATCCACTCGTAATATCTTCAATTTGTTCAGTTAGAACATGGACAGCCGGTTCGGCTAATACCGTGACCAACCCTAAAATAAAACCCACAATGACAATTATCCATTGACCATTGAGAGATGCTACTTTATAACCAATTATATATCCAACTTCCATAAATCCTGCATTGACACCGAGCAAAAAAATCACTAATCCAAAATAAGCATAGATCAGTCCTTTCAGAATTCGAATGAATGCTCTTTTTGATAAATCTTTGACAACTAATTTATATAATATAAAGACAACTAACAAAGGAAGAATAGCGAGCATTATTTCACTCATAATGATCGGAAGTTTCTGAATAAATGGATATAGAACCGAGGAGGATAGTGACATTTGATTGACAGCAACCTCTGACAATTTATTTTGCTTTAGAAACAATCCAACTAGAACAATAGATAGAATTGGACCTATTGAAGTAATACCGACCAAACCAAAGCTATCTTCCTCCGAAGTTATTCCGTTCTTTTTTAGAGAAGAAACACCAACGGCGAGAGCCAAGATAAAAGGAACAGTCATGGCACCAGTGGTTGCTCCAGAAGCATCAAAGCCTATTGCTAAATATTCGGGAAGAGAAAATAAAGAAAATATTAAAACTAAGGAATACATTCCTATAAACACTTTTTGAAGAGATATATTAAAAATGATTCTAAACAAACCAATGGTCATTAAAACCGCTATTCCAATTGAAACAATGACGAGAATACTGGTTTTGGAGATGGTACCAGAGGTTACTAAATCAACTTGATTGGCAAGAACGTGCAAATCGGGCTCAGCAATCGAAATGAAAAATCCCAAAATAAGACCAATAACACCTACAATCAAAACTTTGTTGCTTTTAACCAGAAATGAACCCATTAGATGACCAATTTGGCTCACTCCGATATCAACACCCAACAAAAAAACCGATAATCCAAAAAAAATTAAAACTGCTCCAATTATAAACCTAAGTAGTTGATATAGTTCAACTGGAGCAATCGTAAAATGAAGAATAAAAACAATAATGGTGATAGGAAAAACCGAAACGAATACTTCTTTAAGTTTTTCATTGAGAACATTCAAAATATACTTGTCCTTTCGATTATCAACTCTGCCATAGCTTTATTGAATAGCTGGTGATTTCTCTTCCAAGTTCCCTGAAAATATTATGAATAAATCATAAAAGAATTTAGGTTTCTTATCAAGATTCCCTTTTCCTTATCTCGCTCTCACCCCCCGGCGCCTTTTCACCAGTTCACCATCATATTCTCTGCATTTTCCCCTGGTGGGAAAAGATGTCTGGTAGCTCTTTTTAAAAAGGAACCTCCCTGAAATCCAAACTTACTTGACAACCGAATCAATGAAAACCTAAAATTGAACTAAGAATTTACCTATAGGAGGGAATTGTCATGAAGTTAAAGAAAGTTTTTTTAGGTATCCTCACTCTGGCTCTCTTATTTTTCCTATCAATACCAGTCCTGGCTTTAACCTATGGATATGTTACCCCTGGTCCAGATACCTGGTATAAAAAGGATGTTGAGGGATTTTCCTATGGAGCTGAGATGGCTGGTGTAGAAGTGGTTGTTTTGAATTCCGATTATGACACCGAGAAAGAAATTACCAATATTAAAACCTTGATTGACATGGGCGTTGATGGAATGTGTATTTTCTCGTTCAATCCCAACGGCGCTTTTATAGCTGCTCGTGAATGTGCCGCTGCCGGAGTCCCATTAGTGGTAACCGACAATGTCGGTCAGGTTTTAGCCTCTCCTGATGAGATTGTCGCTTGCATTGACTTTGACTGGAAAGGTATGGGAGTGAATGTTGCCGAATATATCGCCAACAATTATCCTGGAGAAAAAATTGCTATTATCATGGGTTTGTTTGAACACATTCCAGTTCAGATGTTCCGGGAATCCTTCGAACCCAAAGTCGCCGAATTGGGAAAGAATGAAATTGTAGCGGTGCGAGATGGTAAATATACTCCCACTGTGGCTGTTGACCAGGCTCAAGACCTTATCGAATCCGGGTATGACTTCACTATTCTCTTCGTCTTTAATGAAGAAATGGGAGCAGCAGTAGTTCGTATGCTCAAAGGACGAGATTTATTGAATAATCCTATCAAAGTCATCACTACCAATGGCGCTCCTTATGGCATTGAGTTGATTAAAGAAGGAGGCATTCAATACTCAATCTCAACCTCGCCCGGCTGGGAAGGTTTAGTTTCTTTCCTGGCTCTCCACTCCTATGTGAAAGGACAGATTACTGATAAACGGCAGCAAATTCTTTTACCGAATACTCCCATTACCCCTGAAACCATCGACGATAAAACCAAGGTGGTCCCGTGGGATGTCGACCCGGTTTGGATCGAACTTACCAAAACCTATTTCCCCCAATATAATGACCTTGAAGTTTATTAAAAATACTATAGAAGAATGCAACGGGGGAATCCCCGTTGCATTCTTTTTAAAACCCGATGAAAAATGGAAAATAACCAACTTTTAGTTTCTCTCCAAAATATCACCAAAATTTATGGAATTCATAAAGTTCTTGATAATGTCTCTTTCGACCTGAGAAAGGGCGAGATTCATTGTCTGGTTGGTGAAAATGGTGCCGGAAAATCAACTCTCATCAAAATCCTTTCAGGAGCCATCTCTCCCGAAAGTGGTAAGCTTTACATTGCCGGTAAAAAAATCACATCGATGACTCCTAGAAAAGCCATTGAATTGGGAATATCTACCGTCTATCAAGATGCCGAGTTGGTTGAGTCTCTCACCGTTACCGATAATATTTTCCTTGGTGATGAAAAATCTGCTTCTCTCCCCTTTATTGTTGATAAGAAAACCCAATTCCAAAAAGCCCAAGAAATAATCAACACCCTCCACATGAATCTACCGGTTGACTCTTTAGTGGAGGAACTTTCCGTTTCCCAAAAACAGATGCTGGAAATTGTCAAAGCTCTCTATCGTGATTCTAAAATTATCATCATGGATGAACCGACCAGCTCACTCGGTTTAGAAGAAAAAAAAGCCTTGATGAAGATCATTCAGAACCTTAAACAACGCGGTATCGGTATTATTTATATATCTCATTATTTAGAAGAAATATTTATGATAGGTGATCGAGTAACTATTTTAAAAGATGGAAAGTTAGTTAACACTTATGATGTGGCTTCGGTTGATATAGAAACAGTGATTCGGGGCATGGTAGGTCGAGAGGCCTCGGCTTTTTATCATAGGAAAAAAATACCTCTGGGCCCAATACAAGTCCAAATTCAAAACCTATCCAAAAAAGGTGTCCTCCACCCAGTTAATTTCGATATAAAAAAAGGAGAAATCTTAGGAATCGGTGGTTTGGTTGGTGCTGGTCGTTCAGAATTGGTGGGGCTGATTTTTGGGATTCAACAACCTGATAGCGGCAAGGTTATCATCAATGGGAAAGAAGCCGTTATTCATAATCCCCGGGATGCCATTCGAGCTGGCATTGGCCTGATTACCGAAGATCGTCGCAAGCTTGGTCTTTTCATTGGCAGAAACCTCATTGAAAACATGGCCTTAGTCCATAATGATGTTTTTAAGGGCTTTATCGTCGATCGCGATGAAGAAAAAGAACTCTCGAATCTAATGGTGGAAGAGCTATCCATCGCAACCAGTGATATCAATCAACTGGTGGAGGAACTATCGGGAGGCAATCAACAAAAGGTAGTTATTGCCCGATGGCTTCTCGATGACGCTACGCTGTGTATCTTTGATGAACCCACCAAGGGAGTAGATATTGGCGCCAAGCAGCAAATCTATGAACTCATGGTGGAATTGGCTGAAAAAGGAAAGAGTATTATTATGGTCTCCTCTGATATGCCAGAACTGCTTTCTTTAAGCGATCGGATTGTTGTCATGCGTGATAATCGAGTTGTGGAAATCCTTGATAATCAGCAAATTAAAGAAGAAGATTTAATAAAAAAATTCATGGGGGTCGAGGAAAAGGGAGAAAAGACCAATGCAGACAAACCCTAATGTGAAATCACCTGGCGTTGGAAGTGGAACATTGGTTAAAAATAACAAGTATCAATTGATATTTCGTAGCCAGTGGTTTCTCCTTTTGTTGGCTGAATTTCTCATCGCTATTATCACTGGAATCGTCAATCCTAGGTTTTTTACTGTGAGCAACATAATAAATGTTTTAGAACAAATAGCCGTCCTTGGAATAGTCTCATCAGGAATGACATTATTGATTATTTCTGGTGAAATTGATATTTCTGTTGGGGCTAATATTGGATTATCTTCCTGTGTAATGGCAATTATGATTAAGAGCGGGATAGGTGTCTTCCCTTCATTTGTCACCGGTATTGCCTTGGCAATTTTTAGTAGTTTTTTAGTTGGGTTGACTGCTCATACCTTTAAAGCCCCTTCCTTCATTACTTCACTGGCATTTATCAGCGTTTTCCAGGGAATTGCTTTAGCCATCACCAAAGGGTCCTTTCAAACTATTTACGGCCAGGCAGAAACGATCGGTATGACTCGTTTAGGCAATATTCTCCCTTTGAGCTTTGTCATCAGCCTGGGTGCTTATTTGGTCGTTCATTTTATATTGGCTTATACCAAGTTTGGGCGGAGAATTTACTCAGTAGGCAGTAATCCGGCGGCAGCTTATCTCTCGGGCATTTCAGTGATCAAAACCAAGTATTATGCTTTTCTTTTCAGCGGTTTTTTTGTTGGAATCGGCTCAATGGTATTACTTTCGAGAATTGGCGCTGCCCAACCATCGACCGGAAGTGGTATTGAGCTAAAAGCCATCGGTGCTGTCGTCATCGGAGGCACACCCTTATCGGGAGGAAAAGGAAGAATTATCGGAACCCTTCTGGGAGTTCTGCTCATGGGAATCATCTCCAATGCCCTCAACATGATGCGGGTAAATCCTTATTATCAACAAGTTACCTTTGGTTTACTCATCATCGCTTCGTTGGCTATGAGCATTTTCAGTTCTTACAAAGGTCATGCCCGATCGGGGAAAAGCACTAAAAAAGCTATTGAGTAAAAGGAGAGCTTTTTATGAAAATAAGTTTTCACACCGACGCTTTTAATTCATCAGTTTTTAATTTCGAAAAAGCCTTACAATGGGCTCATAAAAATGATGTTCATTTTATCGAGTGCGGATCTTTAGAAGGAGTCAATTGGATTCATGGTTTGGGGTATTTCCCTCATATTTCTTTATCAGAAGATCCGATGGAAATAAGAGAAAAGATGGAATCCTATGGTGTTGTTTTTTCTCAAATTGATGCAGCTTATCCTTTGTCGGGACATGACGGTTTATACTTTGGTGTGCAGTATGTTTTAAAAACCCTCCCCTGGGCGAAGATTGCCAATTGTCCCAATATTGCTACCACCGATGGGTTGTATAAACCAGAAGGACTCTCTGAAAGTGATGCCTTGGAACTTATGAAGCATGCTTACGGAACCATTATTGAGAAAGCCGAACGATACAGCATTAACATTAATATCGAAGTCCACGGGTATTTCACGACGAAACCCGAATTCTTGGATAAGATGCTCAACTTTGCTCAAAGCGATTATTTTGGTTTAAATTTTGATACTGGCAACAGTTTTATTGCCGGTCAAGATCCGGTGGTTTTTTGTCAACAATTTATTAAAAGAATTAAACATGTCCATATTAAAGACGTATCAACAAGTTTGGCCGACTCCTTAAGAGGGAAAGAAACCGGCATTGGTATTAGTCATGCTGCTATCGGTGAAGGAGTCAATGCCGAAAACATTATAACCGTCATTAAAATGCTCCGAGATTCTGGTTATAATGGGGTATTGAGCATTGAGTGTGAAGGCCAGGGTGGACCATTAATCGAGAAATCTCTTCACTGGCTTAGGAAAACTCTCCAAACTCTGAACATTCCAGAGGAAAAAAGCCTTTAGACTAAATTTAAAAAAGTCCGTTGAGTTTTTGTCTGGGAAAAATTGCTATAAAAGCTAACCGTTAAGCAACCGATTTCAATTTATTGGTATAATAGTCACTTATTCACCACAGTTATTTTAATGAATGCCTTATCTGTTGACAGTGAATATTTTCTATGATAAATTGAAATCGGTTGCATTACTTCGCTTTTAGTCAATCTAAAAGCAACACCACAAACCAATGAGGCAGGGGAAATAATGAACCAGTTGAACTCAACCACTCATGTTCCTCTGATAATAATGAAGGGGATTGTCAAACGTTTTCCGGGGGTTATTGCCCTTAACCAGGTCGATTTTGAACTCCTTCCTGGAGAGGTTCATGTCCTGCTTGGTGAAAACGGAGCAGGAAAGTCAACTCTTATCAAAGTACTGAGTGGAGCATTTCCTGCTGATAGTGGTGAGATATTCATTTTTGGTGAAAAAGTGACCATTGAATCTCCAGAAGTCCCTCTTAAAAAAGGACTTCGTTTCATTTATCAAGAACTCAATTTGGTTCCTCAAATTGATATTGCCCGCAACATATTCCTTGGGGTTGAGCCCTTAGGAATCCGTAAATTGGGGATAATCAATACCTCAACCCTTTACAAAACTGCTTCCCAACTTTTAGAGCGTTTCAACATTCAATTAGATCCTCACCGAATTGTATCAACACTCAGCGTTACCCAGCAAAAGATGGTTGAGATTGCTCGAGCTTTGGTTACCGACGCTCGGGTTATCGTTCTCGATGAACCAACCGATGTTTTAGAAAGCACATCTCGTAATGACCTTTTTAAAGTGATCAACCACCTAAAAAAAGAGGGGGTTGGTTTTATCTATATCTCCCACCGCTACGCTGAAGTTTATGAATTAGGTGATAGAGTCACCATCCTGCGAGACGGAAAAAATGTTGGTACTTTCTCTATTCGAGACCTTACTCTTGAAACCATGATTGAAAAAATGATCGGCGGGAAAATTGGCAAACAATACCCTTCTCTTCCAACTCCCCAGGAAAAAATCATTCTTCGACTGGAAAATTTTCAAAAAGGGACAGCAGTTCTAGGTATTGATTTCATGCTTCGAAAAGGAGAAATTTTAGGAATAACCGGCTTAATGGGAGCCGGCAAAACCGAGCTGGCTCGGGCGATTGCCGGTGTTGACCCGCCCACTAGTGGGAATCTTTATATTGAGGATAAAAAAGTTACGGTGAGAACTCCTGAAGAGGCTATTCGACATGGCATCTCATTTCTTACCGAAAATCGGAAAACCGAAGGGGTTATTCTCGATCAATCCTTAAGAAACAATTACGGACTACCCAATATTAATCGACTGAGCCCTTTCGGTTTGGTGAAGATTAAAAAAATGAATGATGAGATAGATTTTTACATGAAAGAGCTAACCATCAAAGCACCTCATCGTTTTACCCTGGCCGGTCAGCTCTCCGGGGGGAATCAGCAAAAATTGGTTTTGGCCAAATGGCTTGGCACTCATGCCAAAGTCATCCTTTTTGATGAACCTACCCGCGGTATCGATATCATTGGCCGCAGAGAGGTGTACCGGATTATGCAAGAACTCCTGGCTGAGGGAACCTCTATCATCATGTTTACTTCCGATTATGCCGAAGCCATGGAAATGAGCCATCGCGTCATGGTAATGCGTCGGGGCAAAATTGTAAAAGAATTTCCACGTAATACCGCTAGCGAAGATGATATTCTAAAGGCTGCCATAGGCGTGGGAGAATTTCGTTAAAAGTCAATATTGCTCTCGCCTCATTTCGGCTAGAGAGTTTGAGGAGGTGGTTTATAAGCAAGAAGTTATTTTTTAGTCTTGAAAAGAAATTAAGAAAGTTGACCTAAAGTAACTTTAAGTTGTTAAAAAAGTTCAGTTGATAATAATGAAGAAAAACATTTAAGCAAGCATCATTCAATGCAATTAGATCCCAATTGATACTTTTTAAAAAGAGTGTATAAGAGAGGATAAGAAATATGGTTTCATCATCCCTGTTGAAACAATTTCAACGAGCAACACAAGCTCTATTAGGATTAGTAGCCATTAATGTGATTTTTTTCATATTTGCACCAACCTACCGAGCAATTAGTAATTTCCAAACCATTTTTTCCCAGGCAACCGTATTAGGTGTCATGGCGGTTGGAACAACGGTTGTTCTTCTATCCGCAGGTCTTGACCTTTCTGTTGGATCGGTTCTTACTTTTGTGGCTGTTTCCGTCGGTAGCATGCTCAACCTCCAATATCCAGTTTGGCTTATAGTATTCATCGCTCTCGGTATTGGCGCTTTTTGGGGAACCGTAAATGGTTTGATTATTGTAGCCACCGGCGTTTCACCATTGATCGTTACTTTGGGGATGATGATGGTACTTCGGGGTTTCTCAGAATTATTGGGTGCTGGAAAAGACATGTCCTCCTTTCCTCGTGCTTTTCGAGCACTAGGATCAGGGTATTTTATTCCAGTCTTAATCATGGCTGCTGCTTACCTGGTTGTGGCATTTATGCTGGGCAAAACTCGCCTGGGTTTTAATGCCTATGCTATAGGAGGAAACCAGGAAGTCGCTCGCTTGTCCGGCATTAGAGTCAATAAATGTAAGGTCATCTACTATGCCATCGGCGGCTTAATGGCAGGACTAGCTGCGGTACTATTAACTGCTCGGTTGAACTTCGCCAATTCTACTTTTGGTCAAGGCATGGAAATGAACTCAATTGCTGCTGTGGTTATCGGTGGAACCAGCATGTCGGGCGGGATTGGTGGTGTTGGAAGAACCATTATCGGTGTATTGATCATGACCTGTTTAGCCAGTGGATTAAGCCATATGGGAGTTGGTTCTTCCTGGCAACGGGTTTCTATTGGTATCGTTATTATTTTAGCCGTCTGGATTGATACTGCTCAACGAAAAAGAACTTTATAGAATGGGCGATATCGACAAAAAGTTGAGATTAGTTCTCTTTTATTTCAGAAATAGTTGTAATGTGTTGTATGAGTTGATAAAGAAATAAAGTTAAATAAATCTTAAGGAGGGATTTTTTAATGAGGAAAAAACTATTTTTATTGGTAATTATGAGTCTTTTTATTTGTGTTTTGGTTGGAAATGTGGCACTCGGTGAAGAAGAGAAAATTTCTATCGCTTATATTGGAGCCTCAACCGACCTGCCTTTTTGGATTACCTTAAGAAATGAAGCCCGCAATCGAGCTAACGAACTGGGGGTGGAGTTTATTGACCTCACTCCTCCCAGCATGGATGCTCAAGCCCAAAAGAATTCTTTTGATAATGCCATTCAAATGGGAGTCAGTGGAATTATTATCGGTGCCGCTGACAGCAGAGCATTCGACGATTCGCTGGATAAAGCAAGTGAAGTTGGGATTCCGGTGGTCGCCGTCGATACTGGCATCGACCATCCTCATATTGCCTCGCTGGTGCAAACTGATAACCTTTCCTCGGCCAAAATTGCCGGTCAATATATTCTCGACCACATGACTCGACCTGGAAAAGTATTAATCGTGGGCGGCGTTTTGGGGCATCAAACTGGTGATGCTCGTAAAAATGGTGTAACTGAAGTCCTTGAAGCTGCTGGAGTCGAAGTGATTTTCCGAGCTGCCGATTGGCTTCCGGAAAAAGCTTATGAAATTGCTCAAAATGAATTAGCCGCTAATCCAGAGGTAACAGCGGTTTTTTCTGCCTGGGACCCGGGAGCTATGTCGGTAAAATCTGTAGTAACCGAAAGAGGTCTGATGGGAAAGATTATCATTGTTGGCTTTGATGGCGACCCTGCCAACCTAAAAGCCATTAAAGAAGGAGAAATCCTGGCAACCATCAAACAAGACAACGTGAAAATGGGACAGGATTCCGTCTCGCTCTTAGTTGACATCATCAATGGAAAAGAAGTTCCAAAATACATTCCGATCGATGGTTTTATCATCGATCAAAGCAATGTGGATGAATTTCTTCAATAAGTAGACAACCCTTTAACCGATGTCTGGTTATTTAAAATCAACCAGACATCGGTTTTTTTATTGTTTCATTCTCCATTTGAAAGCAATTATTCCAAGAATAATTGAAATCAATGCATAGCCGAATACCCAGTAAAATTCCACTGAGATATCGCTCCAAAAAGAACCTTTTAAAATAGCTCTCGAGCCATCGATAACATGGGCAAAGGGCAAAGCGTATCCAACAGTTTTAAATATCCCACCAACCATTTTCAAATCCATCCACGCTCCGCTAAAGAGAGATATTATAACCATAAGAATTGATCCACCCATAGCAACTTGATTTTCGGTACCGAGTGACCCTAATATCATTCCTATTCCGATGCAAGCTACCGCTAACAGAAGAAGAAACAGCAAAACTAAAAAAATTTGCCAGCTTATAACCATTCCCAGCATCGTTCCAACAAGGAAACAAACGATACTCTGGAGAAGAGCCAGGGGGAAGAATGCTAATAGGTAAGCCAAAATAAAATCAGATGATTTTAGAGGTGACATGAGAAGTCTAGTCAAAAAAGCTGTTTGTCGGTCTCTGGATATAAGTGAAGCTGAAAACATAATCAAGAACCCAAAGCTAAAAACCGCTACTGCAGGGACCAGCATCAAGGGAGAAAAGATTTCAACTGGTGCTTTTTTCCCGATTGACGTGAAGAGTAAAAGCAATACAACGGGCATGGCCGTTCCAAAGACCATGGGAACCGGGTCACGATATATTTCTTTGAGGTTTCGACTGGTTAAAGGAAGAAACTTCAATGGTTTTTCTCCTCTTCAGTCAATTTGAGAAAGACATCATCCAAAGAAGGTTCTTTCATAGAGAGCCACTTTATCTTTGCCCCTTCGTCTCTCAGTAAATCAACGATGCTCTCAAAATCCAGGTCTTTTGCTTGTATTATAATTTCATTATCTGATTTCCTAACGTCCAGATATTTTTCTTTCAAAGTATTGATTATTTGGTCAGTTATCCCCGAAGCTTTAATCATCATGGTTTGTTTTCCAGAAAAAGACTCTTTTAAAAATGTGGGAGAACCTTGGGCAACAATGTTCCCCTGATGAATGATGGCAATGTGATCAGCCAGCGCGTCTGCTTCTTCTAAATAATGGGTAGTAAGGAATATAGTCGTATTACCCTTGAGCTTTTCGATTTGAATCCATACGGTCTTTCTTGCCTGAGGATCCAGTCCCAAGGTTGGTTCATCCAGAAACAAAACCTGGGGATTGGTAATTAATGCCATGGCAAGGTTTAACCGACGCTGCATACCACCTGATAGTTTTTTTGCTAACTCTTTGGTTCTGCTACTTAAACCGAATAATTCGATAAGTTCCTGAGCTTTGGTTTTGGTTTCATGCTTATTGATTCCATAGACTCCACCCATTAGTAAAAGATTTTCCATAATAGTTAAATTTCTGGCAACAGCGGTTTCCTGTGGTGAAATATTGATAATTTGTTTGACGCTTAATTGTTCTTTTTCAATATCATATCCCATAACAACTGCTTTACCAGCAGTCGGTTTCAGCAAACAACAAAGCATCTTAATGGTAGTTGTTTTACCAGCACCATTGGGTCCCAACAAAGCAAATATCTCTCCTCTTTGAATGGCTAAATTAATTGAATTCACTGCCGTTCTATTCCCGAATTTTTTGGTGAGATTAAAGGTTTGAATAGCGTTATTATTGTTTAAGTTGAAATAATCTTTTTTATTTTCAAAATCAGGCTTCATATTCAATCCCCAATCCTTAAAAAAATTATCAATATGCAGAATATATCACTTGATTGGTTGCTTTATATCCTATATTTATTCTTTTTTACTCTTTCTTTCCAGAATTTTCCACTGCTCCCCCAATTTCATGTATGACATCCATAGCTCCATTCTTAATTTTTTGAATGATATCAATAGTTGTAATCCCTAAGCCTCCTCCTAAATCTCCAAAAACCAATAATTTATCACCAGTTTTAATCTCAAAATCTTCTCGAGTATGGAGGTTTATAGCTATCTTTTTTTATTTAAAGTGATAGATATATTTTTCTTTGTCTTATTATCTATTCATTCTCTGTTATTTATTTTCGCTTTATTAAATTATAAACAAACCTGCTTCCAATAAAAACAATAATAAAGTTGGTTATCCTGAAGATTCGTATTTTAAATTCGTGAATTTCTAATTTTAAAATATTTTCTCTTCTTTCTCAAGTTCATCTTTTTTCCCATGGTTAAAGAAGGTTTAATATTTGGAATTTTCATCCTCATCTTCTCTCATTCATCTTTTTTTCTCTCCCCCCCTGGTGGGATAGGATGAAGTTGAGGGTGAAGATCACTTCCTAACAAACCTTAAGGAAAGGCTGAAGGATTTATCATTTTTTCTCAATTTGATATATATTATAATCAACAACAGGAGGTGTCCTCATGAATGATGTTTTTGTTCTCCTGGGAATTGATATGGAGACCGATATCGGCAGCTTCACTCCCTTTTTGCAAGGAGTTGAAAAGGGAACCCCTTTGCTTTTAAAACTCTTTGAAAAGAAAGGAATTCCGGCGACCTTCTTATGGGTAGCCGATATCATATCGCAGTTTAAATCCTTGGCTAAAGAAATCGAAAGGTGTGGTCATGAAAATGGTTGTCATACTCTCCAGCATGAGACGCTTGGTGAGCCATACTTCGATATTCCCCTCATTAAGCCAGTGCTCTCTGAAGAGGTTGCTTATCGAATTCAAAAAGCAACTGAAATAGTCGGCGACGTCATTGGAACTCAACCCCTTTCTTTCCGTACCACCCGGTTTTGGGGAAATGAAATAACCTTGAATACGTTAAATGATTTGGGTTATTTAGCCGACTCGTCTTACCCAATGTATTACTACCAAAAACAGCTTACCCCTTACCATCCTTCACGGGAGAATTGGACCGAAATTGGTAATTTAAATATTTTAGAAATTCCAACCTTCGCTGATTTAACCATTGAAAGCCACGATGAATATGGACGAGACCGTGATCAGTGGCCAATTTTTCGGACCGAAGGATCCCAGGTATTAATGAATCATATTGAAAACATGATTACTTATTTCTCCAAGCGAAACCTTCCTAAGGTTTTTTGTTTTTATCTCCATCCTTGGGAATTTATTGAGGTACCCAGTCGGCTTACTTATGGAGAAGCTACTATCGAACCATTTCCCTTCATAACTAAAAACTGCGGTCTGAAAGCACTCCAAGAACTTTCCATCCTTATAGATGAATTACTTCAGATCGGAGGACAATTTTATACTTTTCAGGATTTTACTAAAATTTGGAACAATCGACTGAGTAATGAATGATGGGTGAGATACCATCTTATTAGAAACGGAGGTCACCATGAAGGCTCTTTGCATCGTTATTCTAATTCTGGTAATTGTAGTTGCACTATTTTTAGTTGGAATTCACATCAAACCTCGACCTTTTCCCCCCTTCCCACGATCGGCTAAATCAATCCTAAAAACAATTCCCTTACCAGACGGTTTACCAAAACCGGTGGAACGTTTTTACCAATTAATATATGGAGAAAATATTCCGGTTATAGATTCAGCAATTGTCAGTGGTCGCCTACGCCTTCGTATTATGGGCATAACTTTCCCCGGACGATTCCGCTTCGTCCATGAAACCGGGAAAGGATACCGCCATTATATTGAAACCACTCTCCTTGGTTTTCCAATTATGAAAGTTAACGAGTTCTATTTAAACGGCAAAGGCCGTCTGGAACTCCCCTTCGGAATCAGCGAAAGTCCTGAAATCGATCAAGGAGGCAATCTCGGTATGTGGGCAGAGTCTACATTTTTTCCAGCCATTTGGTTGACCGACCCTAAAGTCCGCTGGGAACCGCTCGATCAGGACTCATCAATTCTGGTTGTTCCCTTCGGAGAGCAGGAAGAGCGCTTTATTGTGCGGTTTGACTCTCAAACTGGTTACTTAAAACTTATGGAAGCCATGCGCTATAAAAGTGCTGGTGATAAGCACAAAGTGCTTTGGCTTGCCGAAACATTAAAATGGGGTTCTATTGATAAACATAATCTCATGATAGAAGGAAGTGCCACTTGGCTTGATGAAGGAAAACCCTGGGCAGTCTTTACCGTTGATGATGTTGTCTATCAAGTAAATGTAAGCGAATATTTACAGGCTCATGGGTTATAATAACTGATGATTTAAAATGTTTCCCCTCCTTCTTTTAAACCTAATTTTTTTCTCTCACCCCTTTGAAAATTAAAGTCAGGGTGAGGAAAAAAAATTTTTCAAAACTTATTTAACGAAGTAGCTGATAGGTACTTCTATTCTGAACATACAGTTGCATGAAAATTCCTTTTTTAATCGACCTCTCCCTTTGGCTAAAGGGAGATGATTCGGGATTCGATTAATTTCCAAAAAACTCAAATCCCCCTAACCCCCTTTTCTAAAGGGGGAGATTCATTTCTGAATAAGTAATTTTCATCCCCATCTGTTGCCACGAAAGTGGCATGAGGGTCTATCCTGAAAACAAATAGGGGCTTGATTTATCAAGCCCCTACCAAAAATATTTAGATATTATTGTAAGGGTGCAAATTTATTGCACCCGTTTAATTACCTTTTTATAAGTTGTCGGGCCTTGTGACCAATCAGTAAGATCCAACCATTCCTGAGGATAACCCACTTGTTGGGCCATTTTTTTAGGTTCACTAAACATACCATCGTCATAACGCACAATGAGCTGGTCGGCAAAGTTCCACCATTCTTGTACCAAAAATTCGGCGTTTTGTGTTGAATAATTGGTAAGATATTCCCGAGCTAAATCCGAATCCGACTGATAAATTTCCAGTGCTGTTTTTTGAACTACTGGTATGAGTTCCAGCATCTTTAACTCATATTTATCCTGCATCAGGGCGATATCAGCTCGCATGGCTTTATAATTCAAATTTGCCCAATTGGCAACGAAATTGAAAGCCCACCAGGCACTGTCCCGGCTAAATTGTGCAGTATCGACCTGAGAGAAAGATTGAGGAAGGGATTGAACTCCGGCAAAAAAAGGTATAAATAAGGTTTCGGAAGGCTTATCCAAACCGACCCATAAAATCCCTCCGATTGGATCAGGAAGGTCGGTTTTCCCTTGACAAATAGTGGAATAACCGCAATAAAATACCGATATTGGTCTTTCCCAAGCTCCAAGCAACTCCCTATTTGGGTTTCCAACGTCACCCTGTCCGTCATTCGGTCCATAGCAACGGTTGGGATTTCCAAAGGGTCCGGCTGCGATTCCTTTGGTCAGGTCAAACTCGGTTCCTTCATAATGATCCCGCATCAGCATCATTACATCTCTTACGCTCAGTTTTTGATCGGGTTGAATAGAAAAAGGATAATCTCGAGTAAAGCCATCCTCAACCCAGGGAGAAAACTCCCGAGATGGTGCAACTATTGAAAAAAGCCGCCATACCCGGCGCAAGGAATAATAGGGATGATTATATTCACCATAGCTCACGGTTCTCAACCAATCAAGGTGGCCATCGGCAGCTTTCCACCAGCCATGTTTTTCAGCTATTTCAAATAAATTGGATGAAAAAAGAATATCAGGATCGTCTGGATCGATCTCTCGAATACGAAACTGGTTCGCAGCAACAAAAATTTCACCGTCGGGTACTTTTTTGGCAACCCATAATCCACCAGTTTCATCCGGTGAAGGAGCCATTTCCATGACCCAAGCTTCTTTGGGATCAGCTACTGGTAAAGTTTCTCCAGTACCATAATACCCGTATTCATCGATCAGTTTTCCCATGAGCTCAACCGCTTCTCGAGCGGTTTTGCAGCGTTCCAGTGCAACTCGTGATAATTCTGAAGAATAGAATATTAATTTTTCCGGTTTTGGATCGAGCTGCACTTTTGCTCCATCGGTACATTCGCCAAACATGAGCTGATGTTCATTCATAATACCGTACGATCCGTCAAAGTAAGCATAGGTGTGAGTGACTTGGGGGATATATCCCAAAGGAATTGACTGAGGAAATCCAGGGGTAATGTATCCTGGACCACGATCGGTCGCATTAATCCGAGGATAAAAAAAACTGGCATATTGTGGATATTCATCGATTGCCGCTGCTGAACAATAAACTGGTCGGAGTTCACCTTCTTGGTGATCCATGGCCGGGACATAAATAATCCTCTGGTCGATCAGGTGGTTATCATCAGAATGAGCGACGATCATTGATCCATCAATAGTAGCTCCTGGAGTCACAACTAAAGTCGTACAAGTAAAGGCTGGTTGTTGGAATAAAAGTCCTACTATCATTGAGCAAAAAGCTATTAACATAAATTTCTTTCTCGATAAAATCATTCTTTGCTCCTGTTCAAAAATGTTTTTGTAAACAAATCTTCATTTTTCATAATATCTTAAAAATCTTATGTTTTGAAGAAAAAATAAGAATATTATGGATTTATAAATTTTCGAATTTTTTTTCTTGACATCAATCCGATAATAAATTAGAATAAAAATAATCTAAAACGTTTTAGGTGTGTAATGAATGTTACTTTAAAAGATGTCTCTAAATTAGCTGGAGTATCGCCTGCAACGGCGTCTTTAGCGCTCAATAACCAAAAAGGGGTTTCCGAGAAATCAAGGCAAAAGGTTTTAGATGCTGCACAAAAGCTCGGCTATCATCCCAATATCTTAGCTCGAAGTTTGATCAAGGGAAAAACCAATACCGTCCTTCTCTGTGCCTTTATAAAAGAACAAGGTAAGCTTTCTGCCTTTTATGGAGAGTTGATTAACAGTCTCCTCACTGCAGTATCCTCTCATGAATACTATCTCCAGATGCTAGTCAAAGGTGAATTCTACAACGGACATCCTTTGGATAAAAGAACTGCGTTCTTGGATATTGCCCATAACCGCTTATTTGAAGGGCTGATTATTCTTTCTCACTGGCCAATTTCCTATTCTGAAGTGAGTGATCTGGTGAAGGAAAACTTCCCTTTTGTTATCGTGAATCAAAAAGTTGATGGTGAAGGAGTCAGTTACATTGACATTGACCATTATGGGGGCACCAAAGAAGCAATCATTTATTTAATCAAAAAGGGACACCGGCGCATTGCCCATATACGCGGTCCGATGGATCATCTCCATGCTCAAGAACGTTATAGAGCCTATGTCGATACCCTTCTTGAACATGACATTTCCTTAAAAAAAGAGTATATTATTGAAGGCAACTTCCGACGTCTCAGCGGAAGAACAGCCATGGAAAGACTTCTCGAAAAAAAACCTTATCCAACTGCGGTTTATGCTGCTAACGATAAAATGGCTATTGGAGCGCTTCAAGTTGCTAAAGAAAAAGGCCTAATTGTTCCTCAAGATTTAGACATTGTCGGATTTGATGGAATTGAAGCGGTGAAATATACTGATCCACCTCTTCCAACTGTTGAGCAACCACTGGAAGAATTGGGAAAATTAGCAGCAACCATGCTTATAGAAACCATTAAAGGAGGCGATAGAAGAAAGGTCATTTTACCTTGTCGATTGTATACCTGGGATAATCTTACTAAAAAAACTGAATAATAATTGTAGTAAAATTTCTATGATTTTTTAGGATCTAACAGAGGAAATAAATATATTTAAAAAAACTAAAGCAAATTGTGTTTAAAAAACTAATTTTTTAGGAGGTTGTTTTAAATATAAAGGAGGAAAGTTTAATGAAGTATAGGTGGGGAATATGGTTATCATTGGTTTTTGGCATGCTTTTGTTGGTGTCTTTCGTTGCCTCGGCACAACTCCCAGCTGGAATTTCTCGAGAAGAAACCTTAGTTGTTGACCAATTAACCGGCCGGGTTGGAATGCCCAATAACTTCAACCTTTGGGCTGGTTGGAGAAACCAGGATCGTGGAATCCAACAGCTCCTCCTGGAACCACTGTGGACAGTTGATTACGCTACTGGAGAAATCATCTCTGGTATGGCTGCCGGTCTTCCAGTTTATAATGATGATTTCACTCAGATGACCATCAATTTGCGTGAAGGTTGCACCTGGAGCGATGGAGTTCCGGTCACTGCCGATGATGTTATTTTTACCATTGACATCCACATCAACACTCAAGGGCTCCTCTACCATGGACCAATGGTCCAGTATGTTGAAAAGGTTTCTAAAATCGACGACCTCACTGTGGTAGTGGACCTTAAAATTCCAAACTCTCGTTTCCATACCCATTTCTTAGATCGGTGGGGATGCCTCCGGATCATGCCGAAGCATATTTTCGAAAATGTTGAAGACCAGTTGACCTATGAATACAATCCTCCGGTGGGTAATGGTCCCTATGTATTGTTTGATTATGATCCAGCTGGATTCTGGACCCTTTGGGAAAGAAGAGAAGATTGGGATAAAACACCAACTGGGAAACTTTTTGGAGAGCCTCAACCGAAATACGTTCTCTTCCAATGGTTTGAAAGCGAAGAAGGAAAGATTCTCTCCCAGCTCCGTCATGAAATAGACATGGCTCAACATACCCCAGAAGGGCTGCGAGCTGTTTTAGACAAAAGCGACGCTGCCCGTGGTTGGCGGAGAGATTGGCCTTGGGTAGTCAACATTGATCCGTGCATTACCGGGATTATGTTCAACAACCTGGTACCACCCTACGACAATAAAGAGGTGCGTTGGGCTTTAACCTTGGCAATTGACATTGTCGACTATATGGCGATTGCATTCGACTTGATGGCACCGGTTAGCAATCTCCATCTCCCTCCAGTTCCTGCTTATTTAGAAGCTTTCTTTATTCCAATGCAGGATTGGTTGAAAGATTTCGAACTTAATTTGGGTAATGGAGAAACCTTCAAACCCTATGATCCTGATGTTCCTAATCGAATTGTAGAAGCCGCTAAAGAAAGAGGCTATCCAATACCGGATGATCCAGCCAAAATACAAGAATTATTCGGCATAGGATGGTGGAAGTACGCTCCGGATGTTGCTGAAAAATTACTCAAGAAAAACGGTTTTACTAAAGGTGAAGACGGAAAATGGCTTTTGCCCGATGGATCTCCATGGAAAATTAACCTTCTCTCTGACCCCAGTCCTACTCATCATCAGTTGAAAAATGCCAATGCTGCTGCTGAACAATGGAGGAAGTTCGGAATTGATGCTTCAGCAGGACCAACTGAAGCTTTCAATACTTTGGTCCTTAATGGTGAGTTTGATGTTTCCACACAATGGCCAGCTGCTGAACCTTGGGGTGCTGGTGTTGACCTTTCTCGAACCTTCGACCCCTGGCATTCACGTCTTCTCACTCCAATTGGAGAACCAGTAGCACTTGGACCCGGTGGCGCAGCCCGATGGTGCAATCCGGTTTTAGACGAAATCATTGAAAAGCTAGAAAAAACCGATCCATTTGCTGCCGTTGAGGAAACTGTTGAATTAGGAATTGAAGCTTTAAAGGTCTTAGTCGAAGAAATGCCAACTATACCAACTTATGGTTATTGTGGTGCTGTTGCCTGGGATGAAACCTATTGGGTAAACTGGCCAGGAGCAGAAAATCCTTACAGTCAACCCTATCACCACTGGCCAAATCTTAAATACATGCTTCCCTTGTTGAAGAAAAAATAATATCAATCGCTTTGAGATACCCTGGTAATCCATCACCAGGGTATCTCATCAGGGGGTAAATCATGAGATTTTTCAGAGATTATTTGGTCCCAAGGATAATCCAATATATCGTAGTCATTTTTTGTGGAATCACTGCAGTGTTTTTTATACCCCGCTTGACTGGTCAAAATCCAGTTTTAGAAATGATCGCTCAAATACAGTCTCAAGGATCCACCTTGGATCCCACAGCGGTAGAAAGCCTTATGGAAACACTTAAGGAACTTTATGGTTTAAAAGGGACTCTCTTTCAACAATATATAACTACCTGGAAAAGAGTTTTTGCCTTAGATTTCGGTCCATCTTTTTTCCAGTTCCCCACTCCAGTTTCTGAACTCCTTAAAACCTATCTTCCTTGGACCATTGGACTTTTCGCTACTTCCACTCTCATATCTTGGATATTGGGAAACATATTAGGAGGTATTGCCGGATATTTTTCTCGTAAAAACTGGTCTAAAATTATAGATGCTCTCATCATGATTATCAGACCAATTCCTCATTATATATTCGGTATTATTGTCCTCATCCTTTTTGCCTATGTTTGGCAGCTTTTTCCGGTTGGTGGGATGATGTTAGGAAGGAGAACTGTTCTGAACTGGAGATTCATCATGACCATACTGCGCTATTCTTTTCTTCCTGCAATGACTCTGGTCATTCTTGGCGGTGCTGTCTGGTTTCAACAAATGAAACTCCTGGTTCAAAATGTAAAAAGAGAAGATTATGTTCAATATGCTCAAACCGGAGGGGTAAAAGAAAGATTTATTATTTATCGTTATGTATTACGAAACGCCATGCTACCGCAAATTACCCAGTTGGCCTTAGCTTTGGGACAGGTATTCAGCGGTGTTTTGATTGTTGAAATGGTATTTTCCTATCCAGGAATCGGTTTGCTCCTTTACCGGGGAGTAACCCGAGGTGATTATAACCTGGTTATGGGGATTACCGTTCTTTCTATACTCACTATCACTACAGCGGTTCTAATTTTAGATCTCTTCTATCCATTGTTCGATCCAAGAATCCGACACAAATAGGTGGTAAAATATGGGAGTTTTAAAAGACCTTTTTAAAGATTATCGATTTGCTGTAGGTTTTATCCTTATTTGTTTTTTATCTTTTTTAGCCGTAGCCTCATTTTTTTCTCCTTATGACCCCATTGAGTGGCTACAGGTTCCACGCGATAAAGCTCCGTCTTGGTCCAATATACTGGGAACCAATTCTAAGGGCCAGGATGTTTTTTGGGAGGCAACTTTTGCCATACGCAATTCGCTTATAATTGCCCTTATTGCTGGACTCATTTCAAGAGTCATTGCAGTCCTGGTCGGATTCATAGCTGGATACAAAGGGAGCATTTACGACCGAGTGCTGATGGGAATAACTGATGGACTGTTAGTTATCCCTTTATTTCTGATTTTAGTCCTGGTTGCTATGTTATTGCGCGAAGCTTTAACTTTAGTGAGTACCGGTCTCCTATTAGCTTTTTTTGGATGGGCATGGGACGCGAGAACCATCCGGTCTCAAGTTTTAAGCCTTCGTGAACGAGAATTTACCCTAACCTCAGTTCTTTCTGGAAATGGCACTCTCTCATTGGTAAGTAAAGAATATCTCCCTTTAACCATTCCTCTAATTTTCTCAACCCTTATCAATAATATAGCCTGGGCTATTGGGATGGAAATTGTTTTAGCGATCCTCGGTTTGGTCAGCTTGGATATTCCTACCTTGGGTACGACGTTACAGTGGGCAATTAACTATCAAGCCATGCTTCTTGGACACTGGTGGTGGATTTTAACCCCAGTAATTTTAACCATCCTCCTTTTAGTCGCTCTCTACTGGTTTTCAATCAGCGTGAGTGAATATTTAGATCCCAGGATGAGGATTCAGAGAATAGGAGCAAAATAATGAATGGACTCATCGAAGTTGAACAACTCCAGACTTTTTATGTTTTGGAATACCTGGGAAAAAAGAAAACAATAAAAGCGGTTAATGACGTGACCCTAAGTATCCCCGAAAACGTAATCTATGGTATTGCCGGAGAAAGCGGTTGCGGGAAAACTACACTTCTCAAAGCTTTATTTGCTTCTATTGAGCCTCCTCTTCAGTTATTTGGAGGAAAGGTAAGTTACTTGATTAAAAACAATTTTATCGATGCACTCAGCCTTAACGGGAAGGAGAAACGAGAGTTACGCTGGTCTTATATCTCTTATATCCCCCAAGGATCGATGAGTGTTTTTAATCCGGTTAAAAAGCTGAAGGTAACCTATTTGGATTTTCTGGAAAGTCACGTTCGAGGAAAAGCCGGTCGCGAACTTCTTTCTTTAGCTCGCCAACATCTTGAACAATTAGGGCTTTCACCTCAGGTTTTAGATGCTTTTCCCCATCAATTATCAGGAGGAATGCGACAAAGAATCGCTATTGCTCTCTCCACCTTGCTGAAGCCCCAGGTAATACTTGCCGATGAACCAACCACGGCTCTTGATGTCGTAGCTCAAAGAGCAGTTCTCCAACTTATGCGGGATATCCAGCAAGAAATCAAAAATACCATTGTTTTAGTGACTCACGATATGGGTATTCACGCTAATATCACTACCTGTATGGCTATTATGTATGCCGGTAAAATTGTTGAGGTAGGACCGACTCAAGAAATCTTTTCCAATCCTCTTCATCCCTATACTAAATTTCTTATACATTCTCTTCCTCGGATTGGAGATAAAATGCCCAAAAAAAGTGTGCCTGGCGCCCCTCCTTCTCTCCTCAATCCCCCATCGGGATGTCCTTTTCATCCGAGATGTCCTGAAATTTCTGACTTTTGTCAAGATAAAGTACCCGACCTTAATAACAGCACCCAAAACCATAAAGTTGCTTGCTGGCTAAGGAGGGAATCATGTGACTGCAATTCTTAAAGCACGAAATCTAACCAAAATATATTCCTTAGGAGGGTTGTTCTCTCGAACGAAAATTACCGCGGTGGATCGAGTTTCATTTTCCGTTCAACCAGCTGAAATCTTCACTCTGGCTGGAGAAAGTGGCTGCGGGAAAACGACGACTGCCCGAATGATTCTTGGATTTGAATATCCGACCGCTGGCGAGCTACTTTATGAAAATCAAAATCTGGTTGAGCTGAGAGATAAAAAAGCCTGGTTTAAAAAGGTTCAAGCTGTTTTCCAAAATCCCTTTGAAACTTTTAATCCACTACGCAAAGTTGAAGATTATTTTTTTGAAACCATCCAAAACTTCCGTTTAGACAAGAGCATGAAAAAGGCTGAGGAGCTAATTGAGGAAAAACTTCAAGCTGTTGGTTTATCTCTTTGCGATATCGCCGGAAAATATCCCGGTGAACTTTCTGGGGGACAACTGCAACGAGCATCTATCGCCCGATCTCTTTTAACCAATCCCTCACTTCTTATCGCTGATGAGCCAGTATCGATGGTTGATGCCTCTCTGCGAATGTCGGTAGTAAATCTTTTTCGAAAAATGAGCGATTCTTTTCGGGTGAGTGTAATCTATATTACTCATGACTTGGCTACTGCTTACTATATCAGTGATCGGATAGCCATCATGTTTAGAGGAAATATTGTTGAAATCGGTCCGGTTGACCAAGTGTTGGAGAATCCGAAACATCCTTACACCAAACTCCTTATCGAATCTATCCCTCAACCGGATCCTCAAATACCAGAAAAAGTTCCCATTAAAATTTTGGAAGAAAAAGAAGAATACCTTCGCAAGGGGTGTAAATTTTCCGGCCGTTGTCCGGAAGTTCAAAATATTTGCAAACAACAAATTCCCGAAGATATCTCTTTAAATGGTACTGTAGTGAAATGTCATCTCTACCAAAAATAGTTTTGCTTGGAATTAATCTTAAAAATATCAATTTGGAGTGATTATCCTATGAAAAAAGAAATTCATATGATTGAAAATCTTCTATCACAAATGACTTTGGAAGAAAAGATTGCCCAGTTAGGTTCGGTTCATGCTTATCAATTGGTGGAAAACGGCTCATTTTCTTCTAAGAAAGCCAATGATCTCCTGCGCCATGGAATTGGCCAAATTACCCGCCTGATAGGCGATCCAGATGCCGAACCCCAAACTGCTGCAGAAATAGGAAACGCAATCCAACGTTTTCTTAAAAAAGAAACTCGTTTACAGATTCCAGCCATTATCCATGAGGAGTGCTTGAGCGGACTTACCGGAAGAGGGGCTACAGTATTCCCCCAGGCAATTGGTTTAGCCAGTACTTTTTGTCCTGAGTTGGTTAAAAAAATGACCGCCGTTATCCGAAAACAAATCCGTAGTATGGGAGGCCATCAGGGTTTAGCACCAGTCCTGGATATTCCTCGAGATCCTCGCTGGGGTAGAACCGAGGAAACTTTTGGTGAAGACCCTTATTTAGTTTCGCGATTAGGTGTTGCCTATATTCAAGGGCTTCAAGGAGAGGACCTTCAAACCGGAGTTATGGCCACCGCCAAACATTTCACTGCTTACGGCATTTCTGAGGGAGGAAGAAATATGGGACCTGCCCGGGTAGGAGAAAGAGAATTAAGAGAAGTCTTTCTCTTCCCCTTTGAGGTTGCAGTAAAAGAAGCTCAGGTTGGTTCGGTTATGAATGCTTATCATCATATCGATGGAATTCCCTGTACTGCTTCCCAATTCCTTCTTACCAAGGTCCTCCGTGAAGAATGGGGATTCTCTGGAATAGTTGTATCCGATTACGAAGCAATTAAAATGCTTGAAACTCTCCATCATGTCGTTCAAAACTCCAAAGAAGCTGCCCAGAAAGCTCTGCAAGCTGGTATTGATATTGAGCTTCCTGATACGATTTGTTATGGTGAGCCTCTTCTTGAAGCAGTTTGGGAAGGATTAATTAGCGAAGAGCTGATTAACGAGGTAGTCCGAAGAGTATTGACCGCCAAACTGCATTTAGGTCTTTTTGAGGATGAGATATATATTAACCCTGTTCTGGTGCCATCTCTTTTGGATCCTGAAGAAAATCGTCAATTAGCTCTGGAAATAGCCCAAGCTTCTATAATCCTTCTGAAAAACGATGGTGTACTCCCTCTTAAAAAAGATCTTAAGACTTTAGCTATCATTGGTCCAAATGCCCGGGAAGGTCTTCACCTCCATGGAGATTACAGCTATTCAGTCCACATTCCCAGCGTGCAAGTCTGGAAAGGTAAAAAGGCAGTTTGGCAGGATTCGGTCAATACTGTGAATATCTTCGAAGGTATTAAAAATAAACTCCCCCAAGGAGAAGTACTTTACGCTAAAGGATGTGATCTCAGCGGAAATTCTCAAGAGGGCTTCGAAGAAGCTCTTGAAATTGCCAAAAAAGCTCAAGTGATTGTTGCAGTTATGGGTGAGAATAGCGGTCTCTTTCAACAATCCATATCCGGTGAAGGCAGCGATCGTTCAGACTTAGAACTTCCGGGTATGCAGGGAAAGCTTTTAAGGGAATTAAGTCGTTTGAATAAGCCTATTATTTTGGTACTTGTTAATGGCAGACCTCTTGCG
>MWBQ01000038.1 GCA_002069605.1 Candidatus Atribacteria bacterium ADurb.Bin276 | reverse complement strand
AAAAAAAAAAAAAAAAAAAAAAAAAATGGAAAAAATATTCTCTTTCCTCTTTTTAATTTTTTCATCATGTGGTAAATTACTCAAAATTACATAAGTCATTTCTTAAGGGTGAGTGTTCACCTCCTTCCTCAAAGACGAGGAGAAAATGACAACGACCTCGATGACGAGGGACGTTTGTTCTCGATGGAGAGAGATGCAATTTCTCGACAGGACAATTTCTTGTCTCGATGAGGAGGAATGTAACGTGTCTACCACTAACCCCTTTGCAATAGCGCAAGCCCAGCTTGATAAGTGTGCCGAAATTATCCACCTTGATCCTGCTATTCATGCTATTCTCCGGATGCCCAAGCGTGAAATTCATGTTTCTATTCCAGTGCGCATGGACGACGGTTCGATAAGAGTATTTCAGGGATTTCGTGTTCAATATAACGATGCTAAGGGACCAACTAAAGGTGGAATTCGATTCCACTCCTTGGAAACCATTGATACCGTTCGGGCTCTGTCTGCCTGGATGACTTGGAAATGTGCGGTAATTGATATTCCCTTAGGTGGTGGGAAGGGCGGAGTCATTTGTGATCCGAAAAGTATGTCAACCGGCGAGTTAGAAAGGTTGAGCCGAGGCTATATTCAGGCGATATGGCAGTTTATTGGACCAGATAAAGACATCCCGGCACCAGATGTATATACCAATCCACAGATTATGGCCTGGATGATGGATGAATATTCCAAATGCTCTGGAAAGAACCAGTTCGGAGTTATTACTGGAAAACCACTGGCTGTGGGAGGAACGGTAGGTCGAGGTGATGCCACGGCTCGGGGTGGTATGTATGCATTACGAGAAGCCGCCGAGGTATGCGGAGTTGACCTCAGCCAGGCGACAGTTGCCGTCCAGGGATATGGAAATGCTGGTTTTTACGCTGCTAAACTAGTACGGGAGATGTTCGGTTCAAAAGTCGTTGCCCTCAGCGATAGTCAGGGTGGAATCTATAATCCTGACGGCTTGGTTCCTGATGCAGTTTTGGAATATAAGGAAAAAACCTGTTCGGTTAATGGTTTTCCTCAATGTGATTCCATCACCAATGGAGAAATCCTCTCCTTAGATGTAGATATTCTTATTCCTGCAGCACTGGAAAATGTAATCACCGACCAGAATGCCGGATCTATCAAAGCTCGTATTGTAGCCGAACTAGCTAATGGACCGACAACTCCTGAAGCTGACGATGTTTTGTTTGAAAACGGAGTTCATGTTATTCCAGATTTCCTCTGCAATGCTGGAGGAGTGACGGTTTCCTACTTGGAAATGGTTCAAAATTTCTATATGTATTACTGGGAGGAAGGCCGGGTTTATGATTGCTTAAACAAGAAGATGACTCGTGCTTACCATGCGGTTCACCTGACTTCAAAAAAATATTCAATCAACATGCGTCAGGCAGCTTATATCGTAGCTGTCGAAAGAGTTGTTGAAGCGATGAAACTAAGAGGTTGGGTTTGATTCTTTGATTGAAATATCTCCCTCTCGTGCTCTTCCTTGGGCATGAGAGGGGTAGTTTGGGGGGGGAATTGGCGGGTCCTTTCTGATGTTCCAAAAACCATGGTTTATCAGATTGCTGAATGCATCAACCAAAAGAGCGAAGTTATACCCCAGGATATTATTCAAAAAGCACCATCAGCGGAACTGAAGTCCAATCAATTCGATCAAGATACACTTCCACCTTATCCGATTTTGATCAAATCGTTGAGCTATGGATTGAAGATGGCTTCTCTATCGAGGAGATGACCGCTCGAGGATTTGATCGCAGGATGGTATTGTGGGCGGTGCAGAGAATTGACCAGAATGAATATAAAAGAAAGCAAGCTCCGCCGGGATTAAAGGTTACCTCCAAGGCCTTCGGAAGCGGCAGACGAATGCCTATTGCCGCTGATTATTCCTACTGAAATCAATCTCAGCAAATAATTTCACCCTCCTTGAATTTTATTACAAATTTGTGGGTTTGAATAAGATATAATGAAAAAAAATAATGAAATGCTTCTGTGGTATATGCCCGAAAATTGAAATAACCAGAGTTCCAGGTAAGCTTAGATTTTTCAGAATACCAACCGTTCAAAGTATGATTAAGAGGAGGGTCAACCATGAGAAAACTTTTATTGATTTCAATGATGATAGTCATTTCTTTGTTATTCGTTCTCTCGACCGGGTGGGTTTGTGCCCAAAACCAATCCTCAGCTGAAAGCAATCAACAGGACCTTGTAGAATTGGGATTGTCCTATTTTCGCTTGGGAATGTTTTCGGATGCTATTCAAACACTAAAAAAAGGATTAGAGGGAAATACAAGTGACAAAACCGGATGGCAGAGCCTGGCTGCTGCCTATCGAGCCCAGGGTTTATATAATGAAGCCGAAGAAACCTATCAATTGGTTTTGCGATTGGATGATAAAGACCCGTGGGTTTGGTTTGAAATCGGTAATCTTTATTATGATATGAGAGATTACCAGTTGGCAATTGATGCTTATGAAAATTCAATTACTCTTAATAACAGCCAACCCGAAGTACAATACAACCTTGGAAATGTATATTACGATCTGCAGAGTTTTGAAAAAGCCCGGGATGCTTATCTCAAAGCTATTGAGATAGTTCCTCGTTATTTCGATGCATTAAACAATTTAGGCAATGTTTATTATTACCTGAATCAAACCGGAGAAGCTGAAAAAGCCTATTTAGAAGCTGCTGCCGCTCAACCAGGAAGTCCCTTGCCCCATTATAATTTAGGCAATATCTATTATCGGGAACGAAAATACGACCTAGCCATTGAGCAATATAAAGAGGCTTTAGATTTAGATCCGGAATATGTTGATGCTTTAAACAACCTGGGAAATGCTCTTTCGGAATTGGGAAATACTGAAGCTGCCATAGAAGCCTACCAAAAAGTGATTGAAATAGATCCTTATTACGCCAATGCTTATTTTAACGCAGGTTTAGCCTATCGAGATTTAGGTGATTCTCAGAATGCTGTCCTTCAATATCAAAAAGCCTTGGAGGTGGTTCCTGATGATGCTGAAATCTATTACGAATTAGGAAACGTCTATTATGATGAGCAGGATTATCAAAAAGCTGTTGAAAACCACAGCAAGGCAGTTGAAGTTGAGCCAGATTATACTGCAGCTTATAACAACCTGGGTAATGCTTATGAAGCATTGGGAAACTATGAAAAGGCATTAGAAGCGTACAGCAAGGCAGTTGAAATTGATCCCAATTACACGACCAGTCTTTATAACATTGCCAACATTTATTATAACCAGGGAAATTATTATAAATCGATCGATCCATTCCTGAAGGTGGTTGAGTTAGATCCCCAAGACTACGAAGCTTGGAATAATTTAGGGAATTCCTATCTTGAAATTGGAAGAAATTTAAACGCTCTCGATTCTTATCGGAAGGCCTTACGAATCAAACCAGATTATGATATTTCCCATTACAACGTGGGATTGGTTTCGTTGAGACTCGATGACAAAGGAACAGCGATGAGAGAATACGATTACTTATTACCGATCAACAAAAAGTTAGCCGATGCTCTGATGGACGAAATTACCGGAAGGTCAAAAGAACTAGAAGCAGAACCTCAAGAATCGAATAATTAAAGGTTGAGTTTACTGTTTTTCTCCATTCATGGCAGCTTTAGCCGAAGGAGCAACCTGAGTTATCTTTTTCCCGATGGTGAAGAGTACTCGGAAAAAAGTAATAGCTCCCACTATCATAGTTGCAAAAAAGGTTATGAAACGCCAGAATAAAATGAATAAGCTAATTTTTTCCGGACCGGTTGAAGAAAGAAAAACCGAACCGATGGAAAGCTCGACTCCTCCCGATGCTCCGGGAGTTGGTAAGAAGCCGAAAACCAAATATAGGGGGATTTGATTGCCCAAAACTTGTTTTAAAGGAACATAAACTCCGAGTGATTGAAGAACGAAAAAGGCAACCGAAAAAAAACATACAAAGTAAAAACTATAACCAACAATGTTTAAGATAAGGTATTGAGGTTTATTGATAAAGAGAATTCGAAATCCATTTTTAAAGTCAGCAAAGAAATCATTCACCCATTTTAAAACACTATCTTCTGAAAATTTGAGTTTTGGGAAGTGCCGATTGGCGAATCTCATTCCCCAGTGTACTAATCGGTAAACCAAG
This sequence comes from Candidatus Atribacteria bacterium ADurb.Bin276, assembly GCA_002069605.1. Lineage (NCBI taxonomy): Bacteria > Pseudomonadati > Atribacterota > Atribacteria > Atribacterales > Atribacteraceae > Atribacter > Candidatus Atribacter allofermentans. Next base: position 900 of record MWBQ01000038.1, on the reverse strand, counting down.
TCCAATCGATTTAAAAAGAAGAAGAGGAGAAAAATCAAAGTACTATAAAAAATAAGAAAAGAATAGAGAAGATGGAGGAGGATGCCTCTTAAGGTGAAATGGACACCGAGAACCAAAACCAAAATTAGCAGAAGAATTAAAAGAGTGACTTGATAGAGGATACCGCAAATAGCGGTCAGGCAGCCGGCTTCACCCCAGGACATTCCGGATCGATTTAATACCAGCATTTCAGCCGGACTTCCACCGGTAGCGGAGGGAGTTATAGCAGACATGAAATAGCAGGATAATACCCCGGTCAGGCTATTCCGATAAGAAATCGGTTTTCCCCAGGCACGAGTGGTGAAGAATAAACGAAGGGCATCGATTAACCAGGCAGCGATGATTGAAACAAAACCCCCAACCAGCCAGATTGGTTGGAATTGAGAGAAGTCAATTGATACTCCCCGAAAGGATAAAATTAAAAAAATTGCAATAATGGTTCCTAAACTGATGAAAACCGAGATGAGGATTTGTTTGATAAGCTTTTGAGGATTGTAAGTTTGTCCGTCTGACATTTATTCATTCTCCTGTATTCTGCCTCAGAAACCTTGATGGTTATTTATTCATCGGTGGTGGAAATCAGAATTCTAAAAGATTGTACCCTAACAAGTTTCTAACGAAAAGCCCCTTTGAAGAATTTTGTAAGTGATGATGGAGTTTGAATGAGTAGGAGTTTTTCTTATAGTTGAACCTCTGATGATTGTACATTTAGAGAGTATGGCTGGCGAAAAGCGCCGAGGGGGCGAGGAAGAGATGGGGAGAAAATTAAAAAATGAGATCCTCACGGCTTCTGAATACGAAGCCTCAGGATGACGAATTAAAGGCACCCTCCCCGCCGGAAAACGGCACCCCTCCAAGGAG
>MWBQ01000037.1 GCA_002069605.1 Candidatus Atribacteria bacterium ADurb.Bin276 | reverse complement strand
TTTATTATACCCTGTTATGGACCAATGCAAGGGGTGGTTGTTGATCTGTTTTAGATGAAGCAAATGAAATCGCCAAATAAATCATTTGCCTTGCAATATTACAATCCAATGAACTATATTTGGTTAGAAACAACCCCTGGTTCTTCCTTCCCAGGGGTTGTTTATTATCTTACGGATATATACGATAAATCTGACGAGGAAAGGGAATGGCTTCCCGTATGTGTTTGACACCGGCTATCCAAGCTACTGTCCGTTCAACACCCAGGCCAAAGCCGGAATGAGGTACGGTCCCATATCGACGGAGATCCAAATACCACTCAAAAGCCTCCCTGGGAAGATGATGCTCTTCTAACCTTTTCTCTAACAAAGCCAGGTCATGAATACGTTCACTCCCCCCAATAATCTCCCCATAACCTTCCGGGGCAATAAGATCATCGTTTAGAACCATGGTCGGATTTTCCGGATCCGGTTGCATATAAAAAGCTTTGATATGTGCTGGATAATGATGAATAAAAACCGGGCGATCGAAGTCTTCGGATATCATGGTTTCTTCATCTCCTCCGAAGTCATCACCCCATTGAGCTGGAGACCCCTTCTTTTTAAGAACCTCGATGGCTTCGGTATAAGAAATCCGGGGAAAAGGAGGTTGAATTTTCTGGAGAGGAGTGGTATCTCGTTCAAGAATCTCTAATTCATTTTGGCATTTTTTTAACGCTTGATTGACGATAAAACTCACTAATTTTTCTTGAAGAACCATGTTATCCTGCCAATCATAGTAAGCAACTTCCGGCTCCAACATCCAGAATTCGGTAAGATGGCGTCGGGTTTTTGACTTTTCAGCTCGAAAGGTTGGGGCTAAACAGTATACTTTCCCAAAAGCAGCTGCTCCAGCCTCCATGTACAGTTGACCACTTTGAGATAAATAAGCCTTCCCGATATCAAAGTACTGGAGTTCAAATAAAGTCGAAGTACCTTCACAGGCTGCTGGAGTTAAAATTGGGGAATCGAGCAAGATAAATCCTTCACTTTGTAAAAACTCATGGATACTCATCATAACCACGTTCCGAATTCGCAGTAAGGCATTTTGTTTTTTGGAGCGGAGCCAGAGGTGTCGACGTTCCATTAGATAGTCTACCGAGTGTTCCATTTTTTGAATAGGATATTCTTCTGAAGGAAAAACCAATTGAAAAGAGCTGATTTCCAACTCATACCCCCCAGGAGCACGTTCTTCTCGACGCACTTTTCCTTGTATTAGGATGGATGATTCAATCGGTATTCTTTTAATCTCATCTAATTGATCCTTGGTAAAAAAATCTCCAACAAATGCCGTTCCTTGAATAAAGCCCGATCCATCGCGGATAATCAGAAAGGCGACCTTCCCGCTTGATCGTTTATTCGAAAGCCATCCACGCAGTTCAACGACTTTCCCTTCGAAATCAGAAATCCGTCCTATTGACACCCAGGGTATATCCATCTTTTTCCTCCAGAATGTAATTAAGAACTCAAAGTGATTCTCAAGCAAATCCTTTTATGAAAAGGTTCGATAGGGTATTGCTCTACATTTTCATCATGACGCCATATTTCCACTGATTCTTTTCTAAATCTTGAATCGATTTCACAATATAATCCACCAAAGCATTAAACATCTTTTCCCCTTTTTCTGCGGTTCCTTTGGTCGGATCACCAGTTGCTCCATAAGGTGTTATTTCATTAAATTTCCATTTTATGTCCAATCCTTCCGGCAGATCAGGAACCACTCCCTGTGCTTCTTCCGGTTGGCATAATTCTGGGAAAAGATACAGAGACATTGATGTCTCTCCTTCCCCGGCGTGACCCAGTCCATTCCAGACCTCAAAAGTATCTTGAGGTAATAATTCTCCAGCCTTAACCCACCAGGCATCTAAAGAAGCGATAAAAGCTTCTGGATTAGCTACTTTCACTGAACGTGCAGCAATTTCAATCGGAGCAATATTTCCATCATGACCATTAATGATAATAATCCGATTGATTCCCTGGCGAATAGTAGAATTGAGCATGTCTTTCAAAACCTCAACCAAAACCTCGGGTCGGAGGGTTAAAGTAAAGAGAAAATCATCATAATGGTGGCTTACTCCAACATTCACCGGAGGAAGAACTAACATGCCATCAACTTTTTGGGCAACTGCCATAGCAATCGCATGAGATACTAAGGTATCATTACCAAAAGGAAGGTGAAATCCGTGATTTTCTGCCGATCCCACCCCAAAAATAGCTTTGTTAAATTTTCCTTCTTTAAAAATGGTATAGGTCATCTCTGGATGATATACTTTTTTTGACATATCCATCCCTTCTTTCTTATCTTTTCAATTGTCTTTTCCCCATAATACCCTCAGGTTTCCAGAGCATAATAATAATGAGGAGAGCCGCATAAACCAATTCGATAAAACCATAGACTTTCAGGTGTTCTTCGACTGGTTTAAGCGCATAACGAAAAGCCATTAAAGAAAATGTCCCAACTAAAGGTCCGCTCATGGTGCCCATCCCTCCTACAATAAGCATGATCACTATTTGGAAGGTCATGGCAAATGAAAACTCAAAAGGACGTATGGCTTTGGTAAAATGAGCAAATAAACCACCGGCCACGCCGGCAAAAAAAGCACCAACAACAAAAGACAACAGTTTATACTTCATCGGAAAAATCCCCAAAACCTGAGCGGCGGTTTCATCATCTCGGATTGCCATCATAGCACGCCCAAAACGGGAATGAACTATTCTCCAAACCACATATATTGCGATGAGGAGCCATAAATAGGTCCAATAGATATTGGTATAAGAAGGTATGGCATTGATTCCCATTGATCCCCGGGTGATCCCCTTAAGAGTTTTGGCAAAGGTGGTCACTATGACCATGAAACCCAATGAAGCAACTGAGAGATAGTGCCCTCTTAATCGGAGAACCGGGGCTCCAATTAGAATTGCTGATAGTGCAGCAAACACTCCTCCGGCGATTAAAGCAACGATAAAGGGCATGGCTCCATCGGCACCAGTCAAGAAAGCGGGTAAAAGTGGAAGTTCGTATGACTCCCTCAGATGGAGCGGAAAAGCCAGCAAGGTAGAAGTATAGGCACCGATCGCCATAAATGCAGCATGCCCAAGAGAAAAAAGACCGGTATATCCATTGGTCAAGTTAAGACTCACGGTAGCGATTGAATATATGCCCATAAGGACAATAATATGAATCAGATATCGGTTGAGAGTCCGGGAAAGAATGAAGATGATAAGGAAGAGGAGACAGCCTCCAATTATGAACCAAAATTCTGGAATGATTCTTCTCTTCTGGTTCATACTCGAATCTCCTCCTTCACTCCCATAATTCCTGAAGGCTTGATGAGTAAAACTAATATAAGAATGGCAAAAACTATTCCATCTCGATACTCGGCGAATCTAGTAGGGAGCAATGCTACCGAGAGAATCTCGGCTACACCTAATACAAAACCTCCCAACATAGCTCCAGGTATACTTCCAACCCCTCCAACGACGACAGCTACAAAAGCTTTCACACCGGTTAAAAACCCCATATCATAAGAAATTTGTCCATATTTAGCACCCCATAAAAAGCCGGTAAAGGCAGCGATTGCTGAGCCTAAAATAAAGGCAACCGATATGACCTTATTAATTTCGATACCCATCATGTTGGCCACTTCCAAATTTTCTGCAGTAGCCCTCATGGCAATTCCCATTTTGCTTTTTTTAATAAAAATCGAAAAGGCAATCATAATTGCTATTGAAGATAAAATAATAAATAGATCAATTGATCGAAAGGTTAAAAATCGCATTCGATAAAGAATATTTAAATAGTCAGGGGTTTTAAATGCATAGGGTTGAGGAGATACTATTAATTTTAAAAAGTTTTCAATAAATGTATAAAAACCAATCGAGGTAATCAATAAAGCTACTTCTGGCCCCCCACGCAACTTTCGATAGGCAATAAGGTCTAAAACTAAGCCCATTAAACCGCCAAATCCGATTACCAAAAATATACCTGCAATAAAGGATAATCCATAACGAACACTCACAAAATAAACAAAAAAAGCCCCTAAAGTGATGAGCGCCCCATGAGCAAAATTGATAAGTCGTAATATTCCATAGACAACCGTCATTCCCAATGCTAACAAGGAATAAATACAACCCAAAATGACACCATTCATCGTTTGTTGTAATACATAGCCCAGTGAAAGCATAATCAACCTCCCAGATAGACCTTTCTCACATCTTCAAGAGATTCAACTTCTTTGGGAATTCCTTCTAATTTCACATTGCCCGTTTCTAATAGATATACATAATCGGAAACTCGTATCGCCATTGTTGCATTTTGCTCGACTAGGAGAATGGTTACACCTTGCTTTAATATCTCTTGAATCAATTCATAGAGTTCTCGGACCACCAGAGGAGCCAAACCTAAGGATGGCTCATCTAAAAGCATCAGTTTTGGTCGTGACATTAAACCTCTACCGATTGCCAACATTTGCTGTTCTCCCCCGCTTAGCGTACCAGCTATCTGGTTTTCCCTTTCTTTGAGCCGTGGGAATAGGGAGTAAGATTTTTCCAAATCTAAATTAATTTCTTGTTCATCATTTCGATGATAAGCTCCTAAAAGAAGATTTTCTCTTACGGTTAAACGATTAAAAATGCCCCTTCCCTCAGGAACCAAACAAATTTCCTTGCGAACCCGTTGTGGTGTCGACATCCGGGTGATATCTTCATCACGATAAACAATGCTTCCATTGGCTGGTTTCAGAATTCCCATGATTGTTTTTAATGTGGTCGTTTTCCCAGCACCATTGGCCCCAATGAGAGATACTATTTGGCCGTCTTTCACTTCTATTGAAATATCCTGAAGAGCTGGTATCACTCCGTACTTCACACTAAGATTTTTAACTTTAAGCAATGGTATCACCCGCTCCTAAATAAGCTTCAATAACCTGAGGGTTATTTTGTATTTCTTCAGGAGTACCCTGGGCAATCACCGAACCATAATCTAATACCTGAATAATACCGGCTAACCCCATCACAAAAGGCATTCGATGCTCAACGATAACCAGAGTGAGATGGAATCTCTCCTTAATTTGGAGAATAAGCCGGGCCAAATCTTCTGACTCCCCGGTATTCATTCCTGCCGATGGTTCGTCTAAAAGTACCACCTTTGGATCCGTCATCAAGGTTCGAGCAATATCTAATTTTCTTTGCAATCCATAAGGCAAATTGGTTGCCAGTTCATCCCTATATTGAGATAAACCAAAAATATCCAACATGGTATCAACTTTTTTTTGTACTTCCCTCTCGGAGCGAAAAAAACCCGGTAAATTGGAAAGCGAAGCAACAAAAGAATAATGTAAATGGATGTGGTTAGCAATTTTTAAATTCATCTCAACATTAAGTGATGGAAAAAGCCGAAGATTTTGGAAGGTTCGAGTTAAGCCAACCCGGGTTACCTGGTCGGGACGAAAATCAGTTATATCAATTTGATTAAAAACAATGCGACCTCGATTGGGTTTTAAAACCCCGCTTAAAAGATTAAAAATAGTTGTTTTTCCAGCACCGTTGGGGCCGATAAGTCCGTAAACCATTCCCAGGGGAAGTTCAAGGCGGTAATCACTAACTGCGGAAAGGCCCCCGAAATTTTTCCACAAATCAGTCACTTTCAAGATTGGATCAGGCATTTCTTTCTCCGTTCATAGATCTCTCTTTTTAGACTGCCGGGTTAAGACAATCTAAATTTCATTAAAAAAGGAAACGACGAAGGAAAGATAGAGCAAAACAAAAGCGGACTCATATCAATGAGTCCGCTTTTAGTAAAAATGCTATTTTGCAATGGTTGGATCGGACAAATACTCTGGAGCAATTTGTTTAACTGTAACAAACTTTCCATCTTTCACTTCAATGACCGAAACTGACTTATTTGGAATCTGACTGCCACCTTCATAGCTGATAGTTCCAGATACTCCCTGAAAATCTTTTATTTGGGCTAAACCTTCTGGAATCTTTTCCGGAGCATCACTTCCAACCAATTCAATTGCTTTTGCCATTAATTTCACTGCGTCATATCCTAATGCCGCAAAAGCATTCTCGGGTGGGTTTCCGTACATGGCCTGATAATCAGCCTTGAATTGCTGCATAATTGGGCTGGGATCTTCTAATGAAACGTGAGTAGCAAAAATGACACCTTCGGCAGCTTCTCCACCGGTTTCAACTAACAGTGGCGTGTCAAAACCATCTTCACCATACATTGGGATGGTAACTCCATTATCTCGCAATTGTTTGGCAATTAAACCACAATTATCAGGTATGGCACCGACATAGACAAAATCAACTTCGCCTCTATCTTGATATTCTTTTAAACGAGCGGACATGGCGGAAAAATCTTTCCAGGTTACTTCAAAGTAGTCTTCATAAACAACTTCACCACCATAGTGTTTTAAAGCATCGGCAAAGAAAGCACAGACAGCAACACTAAAATCAACCGCGGTATCTACCCAAACGACGCCTCTTTTCAACCCAAGGTCTTTCACTGCATATTCGGCAATTGCTGATGCTTGAGCATTATCTCCAAAACAAGCTAGCCAAGCCCCAAAACGTTCAGGAATACGAGGATGGGTAGCTCCTGGAGTCATAAAAGGAACTCCGTATTCTTTCGCCATCGAGGCGGCAATATTCACCCAATGGGTATCTCCATAACCGATTAAAGCTGATACTTTTTCGTTTTCAACCAGTCGAACAACGGCAGCACTGGTTTCTCCCTCATCTGCCTTAGTATCAATAACTTTCAAATCTATCTGACGACCTAATACACCCCCAGCCTTATTAATTTGTTCTGCTGCCAATTTCGCACCATTAGCACTGGGGTTATCAATTGATGCCCAAGGACCGGTCAGATTCATAACAATTCCAATTTTTATTGGTTCTTGAGCAAAAACCATGGTTCCTGCCAACACAACGAATAACGCAAGCATTATAACAAGTAATCTTTTCATAAATAAACTGCCCTCCTCCAAAATATTATTTTTATTATTTATACCTTCAAGGACACTATTCGTCAATATTAAAATGACTCGCAAAGGAATTTGTTTCTCTTTTTGAGCATTTATTGATCTTAACAAAAAACCACTTTTAAATGTACTATCTGGTCGATCCTTGAAGTTAAGACTTGGTTAAGAGAAATATTCTTTTAAAAATTTATTTAGCTTCATTAAAAAAAATTACCAACTATCCTTAACAATATTTAAAAAATCTGAGTAGGAGTTATGTTGCTTTTTTCTTCAATGGCGGAGAGGGTGGGATTCGAACCCACGAGACAGCTCAGCACTGCCTACTCGATTTCGAGTCGAGCGCCTTCGACCAACTCGGCCACCTCTCCAATTTCTCTTTTTTTCTTAAAGTATTGTCTTAATATTTGGCTACAGCGGTCTTCGTAAATTCCGCTATATACCTCAACAGAATGATTAAACAGTTTTTTGCTGAAAAGGTCAAGAACGCTTCCGGCAACACCGGATTTAGAGTCTTTGGCTCCATAAACTAACTTCCGAATTCGACTCTGGATTATGGCTCCTGCACACATTAAACATGGTTCCAATGTGACATAAAGGTCACAACCTTCTAATCTCCAACTCCCCAGAACCCGTGAGGCTTTCTGTATTGCTTCAATTTCAGCATGAGAAGTTATTTTTTGTTTTTGTTCACGACGATTATGGCCAACACTTATTAATTGACCCCCTTGAATAATACAGGCTCCGACTGGAACCTCATCTTCCTCAAAAGCTCTCTGCGCTTCTTCAAGAGCTATTTTCATTCCATCAATCATAGTTTTTAAGAACCTCTCTCTAAACTACCAACGGTATCTTATCAATTTTTTAAAAGAAAATACAGCCTTTTCCTTCCTGTTTGCTTCTAAAGTCCTTTTTATGATATAAATAAATACATATTTTTAGCGGATAGTCATACTGCCCGGCAACTCTAAACGAAGATGAAAATACCTATCTTAAGCTATCATCCCAAGAGCCCAACTGTCTTTGGGTTGAATGGTATGGCAATCTCATCAATACACTCCCTCATTCTAAGGAGTGTATTGTACAAAGTAAGAATCTCAGCCTTTAAAAATATTTTTAAATTAAAAAGAAAAAAGATGAGATCCTTACGTGGAAAAGCACCAATCCGGATGACACATCAATATAATTCCTTCTCCCTTGATGGGAGAAGGCGAGGATGAGGGTGAAAGCCCAGGATAAGATCCTCACGGCTTCGAAAAACGAAGCCTCAGGATGACCGATTAAAGAATTCATTTGATGGTATTTTCAGGATAGACCCTTATGCTGTATAGCAACACCAGATGAGGATGAAAATCCAAAGTTCGACATGCCAAGGCGTGTCGCTACATTTAATTATCAGGTGCAATAAAACAAGCCAGCAGATGGGCCTACAGGTTAAAATGTACATCTTTTAATATGAATTGAATTTAATACTAGGTCATATTCTCTAAAAGGAGGAGATGAGTATAAAAAAAATCCTCATTACATTCAGTAAAAAGATATTTGAAGAAAGAGAAAAGAATTTTTATTCCAATAGACTCGATTTACATGGAAAAACAGTTTCTATGGTTATTGAAGCTCTGACACAAAAGGGTTGGGACTGCCATCAACTCAATGTAGATGTCCCGCTTGCAGAATTAGTTCCCTCTCTCTCAAATCAAAATGCAAATTTTGTTTTTAATCTTGCAGTTTGCTCAGCAGAAATATACGATCAAGCTTTCTTACCGTCATTATTAGATGCCCTGAATATTCCCTATCTTGGTTCGAATTCAACTATTCACTCCTTTTGCCTTGATCGGTCTCTCACCAAACTTTCCTTGAGGGGTATTGGTATTCCAACCACTTCATCTATCCAATGGTCACCTGGGGATTTACTACCTGATAGCTTAGCTTATCCTTATATAATAAAATCTCGTTTTCGTAATTATTGCCTTAAGTTATCGTCTGATTCAATAGTGAATGACCAGGAAAGCCTGCTAAAAAAGGCTGAAGAGGTTTTTAACCAAACCGGTGAGAAAGTATTGATTGAAAAATTCGTTGAGGGTCGAGAAATGGTGATCGGTCTCTGGGGAAACGGGAATAACCCCGAGGTTCTCCCTATTATGGAACTGAATCTTTCCCGAGAAAAACCCCTTTATGATGCCGAAATCGAAAGCAAAAAGGGGTACGTTGATGATATATCCTGCCCAGCAAAATTAAGTGATGAGCATAAAACCATGTTAGAAAGCATGGCCATAAAAATTTTCCGTGAACTAAACCTCAAAGACTTTTCTACCTTCCATCTCATTTTTGATCAAAAAGAAAACCTGCCTCTCTTTTTTGAAATAAATGCTCTACCGCTTCTCCACTATAAACATAGTGCTTTCCCGGAAATGTGTTCTCATCGCGGTGTAGACTATCGTTCAATGGTACAAAAGCTTCTTCAAATTGCTATGGAAAGGATAAGACATGAGCGCAATTGATGCAACTCATTATGCAGTATTGGGAGCCGGTCATGGCGGCCAGGCTTTGGCTGGATATCTTTCTTTAAAAGGTTTCAAAGTCAACTTATACAATCGAACTCCAGAACGATTAAATTCTATAAAATTGATGGGTGGTATTCAGGTTGAAGGAGAAATCCAGGGATTTGCTCCACTTAATGTTGTTACTCCAAACATTGAAGAAGCAATCAAAGATGCTGAAATTATTATGGTTGTTGTTCCGGCAACCGGTCAGCGCTTCATGGCGGAAAATCTCGTTCCCTATCTCAAGAATGGTCAAATTATAGTTCTTAATCCTGGCCGTACTGGTGGAGCGTTGGAGTTTAGGCAAATATTTAAAGAGCGAAATGTGACTGCTGAGGTGATCATATCTGAAGCTCAAACCTTTCTTTTTGCGAGTCGAATCAGTGGTCCGGCCCAAGTAAAAATTTTCCGAATTAAAAATAGCATACCAGTAGCTGCTATTCCAGCCTATAAAACCGTTGAAGTAGTTACTGCTCTTCGGAAAGCACTTCCCCAGTTTGTTCCTGAAGATAATGTTCTCAAAACCAGTTTTAATAATATTGGAGCCGTTTTTCATCCCACTTTAACCATTCTCAATGCAGCTCGCATTGAAAACACCCATGGTGAATTTGATTATTATATCGATGGTATTACCCCTTCAGTTGCTTTAATCCTCGAAGCAGTTGACAACGAGCGAGTTAAAGTAGCTGAGGCTTTAGGGATAAGAGCCATTACTGCACGAGAATGGCTCTACTCTGCTTATGATGCTTTTGGAAGAAACCTTTATGAGGCTATCCAGAACAATCCTGGTTACCGCGGAATCCGGGCTCCCTATACCATTTTTACTCGTTATATTACTGAGGATGTTCCCATGAGCCTGGTTCCAATCTCATCCTTTGGGAAAATGTTACAAATCCCAACTCCAACGATTGATTGTATGATCCAGTTAGCCAACATTCTTCACAACCGGGATTACTTTGTTGAAGGAAGGACCATAGAAAAGCTGGGATTAGCGGGACTTAGTGTAAAAGAAATACGGGAAATGATCGTGGTAGAAACCAACTCAAGCTAATGATCGGAGGTTTTGACATGGCTGAGAAGAAAACAATAATTGGTGCTTCTTTAGAAAACTGTGTTCATGTTGCTGGAATTTATCGTTTCCTTAGTTTAGCCGAAGAATACCAATATACATCCTATTTTTTGGGACCAGCAATACCCATCAACCAGTTGATTGAATGTATTAAAGAAAAAAAACCTCAACGTGTTATTGTGGGCTACCGCTTAAGTGAAGATTCGGCTCGGTCTCTCTTTATCGAATTACGCCGCCAATTAGACAATAATCATCTTCTTGATCAAAGTACTTATATTCTTAGTTGTACACCAGCTTTAGAACCAATTGCTCAGAGTGTTGGTGTTTTTCAATATATTTTCAGCGGCAAAGAGAGTTTTGATGAAATCCTTGAAAGTATTCATCAAACTACCCAAGATATCCCTCCCGATAAAAAATATCCCTCCACTCTTCCTGAAAGGATTCTTGCCAAAAAACCCTTCCCTCTCCTTCGACATCATTTTGGAAGACCAAGCGTTGAAGAAACCATTAAAGGTGTCGCTCAAATCAGCCATTCAAAAACCATTGATGTTATTTCCTTGGGACCGGACCAAAATGCCCAAGAGTTCTTTTTTGAACCTGAAAAAATGAAAGTTGATGAAAGCGGAGCTGGTGGAGTCCCGGTTAGAAGTCGTGAGGACCTGGAAAGAATCTATGCTGCTTCTCGGGTTGGGAACTACCCTCTGCTGCGTTGCTATAGTGGAACCAACTATCTGGAAGACTGGGCTCAATTATTATCTGAAACCATTCATATTGCTTGGGGTGCAGTCCCCTTAACCTGGTACAGCCGATTGGATGGTCGATCCCAACGTCCAATAAAAACCGCTATTACTGAAAATCAAAATGCCATGAAAAAATATGCTTCTATTGGTATTCCCTTGGAAGTCAACGAATCCCATCAGTGGAGCCTGAGAGATGCGCCGGATAGTGTCGCCTGTGCTGCTTTTTTCTTAGCAGCTTATAATGCAAAAAAAGCCGGTGCAAAACACTACATAGCTCAATATATGTTCAATAATCCCAATGGAATCTCTCCTCGAGCTGATTTAGCAAAAATGCTTGCCAAAAAAGAATTAATTACCCCCCTTGAGGATAAAAATTTTACCATTTATACTCAAACCCGGGGAGGGTTGGCTCATTTTTCTACCAATATGAATATTGCCAAAGGACAATTAGGGGCATCCACAATATTGGGCTTGGTTCTCAAACCGGATATTATTCACGTTGTTGGTTATAGCGAAGCTGATCATCTTATCTATCCCAATGAGCTCATTGAAAGTGCCGAGATTGTTCAGGGTATCATCAAGGACTTGCTCTTTGATTTTCCCAACTGGGAAAAGGATCAAGTAATTCAAGAAGAAAAAGAACGTTTGATCAATGAAGCAAGAATTCTTCTTAAGGCTATTAAAAATATTCATCATAAGGAGGACGGAGATGATCCCTGGGTTTCTCCCGCTACTCTTGCTCGTGCCATCCAAAAAGGTATTTTGGATGCACCCCATCTGTTAGGAAACCCTGAGGCTTGTGGTCAAGTTCGAACTCGAATTGTTAAAGGGGTTTTAAGAGTAGTTAGCAAAAGTGGAGAAATTATCGAAGAAAAAGATCGCCTAAAAAACTACCTATAGTTTAATCAGCATAATGCGAAAGAGGGAAGCTCAAAAAAACCTGGCTTCCCTCTTATGAATGAATATTATAAATTAAAAAAATCAGTGGAATTTGCGTTTATTTTCTTGGTGTTTTTTGAGATCAGTAAGCTTGTCTTGACTTTGCTTGAGAAATTTGTTCAACTTTTGTTCAAACATAGCTTTACTTTTCTCTAATTTCTCTAAGTACTCTTCGTCCTCATTCAGCCGTTTTATCGAGAGGTCAATTTTACCATCATCAGAAATGTGAATAACCTTGGCTTTTACTTTATCATTCACCTTAAGAAAATCATTCACATCCTTAACAAATTGATTTGATATCTCCGAAATATGGATGAGTCCTTTTTTCCCATCCTCTAATTCAATAAACGCCCCGAATTTAGTGATGCCAACTACCGAACCTTCAACAATATCATTCACCTCAATCATGGGGTGACTCATTATCCTCCTTTGTATCATTTTTCCTTTTTTCTATCCTGAAAATACAGGAATGATTTTTCATAGGTAACTCATATTGAATAATTAACCAGAATCTCATCCTGTCCTGGGCTTTCACCCTCATCCTCACCTTCTCCCATCAAGGGAGAAGGAACTAATTCATTCTTTTATTTATTTTTTTCCCTCGCCCCTTCGTGGGAGAGGGTCAGGGTGAGGAGGATACCTATTTTCATCCTCATCTGATGCCACACAAATAGTATGGATATCTACCCAAAAAACAGTACCTCACGCTTCTCTACATACGGTATAAAAGTAAATTTTAAAGAATGTTTAAAATCTTTCAAAGGAAAAGCGAAAATATTATACAAATGAGTGATGGAGGGTGTCAAGGATTTTCTGAGGGAACAACCTTAATCAATACTTCACCCGGCTTGGCAAGGTTTAATTTTTCCCTGGCTAATTTTTCAATATACCAATCTTGATTTAAATTTTGCTTTTCACTGTTCAAATGTTCAATACTTTCATAAAGCCGCTTTTCTTCGTGGGTAAGATAAGCCTCTTCGGTAAGCAGATTATAATAATCAATCAACTTCCCAGTAAAACCAAAACACCAAGACAAAAGAATCAAAGCAAAAATAATTGAAAAAAGTATCTTCCTCCAATTAAATGCAATTTTATGGGAAACATCAGGTTCGGTTTTTCCATCATAATAATAGGAAGATACCATCTTCTTAGTCCACCAAAACCTTAATGAGTTCTTTACCCTAAGGATTTTACCTCAATTATTCTGAGGCAAAATCCTTAGGGAAGGTCAATTTTATAAGTTAATACCCTTTAACTTTAAAAACATCCCGCCCATTAAACACCGCAGCTTCTTCTAACTCTTCTTCGATTCTAAGCAATTGGTTATACTTGGCAATTCTTTCCGAACGACACAATGAGCCAGTTTTAATTTGACCGGTGTTACAAGCCACAACTAAATCTGATATGGTCGTGTCCTCGGTTTCGCCAGATCGATGGGATACGACTGCAGTATAACCAGCTTTTTTTGCCACTTCGATAGTTTCTAAGGTTTCGCTGAGGGTACCAATTTGATTGAGCTTGATGAGTATGGAGTTACAGCATTTTTCTTTAATGCCTTTTATCAAGCGTTCTTTATTGGTTACAAAAAGATCATCACCAACTAACTGGATCTTATCACCCATTGCAAAGGTCATTTTTTTCCAACCTTCCCAATCATCTTCGGCTAATCCATCTTCAATAGATATGATTGGGTATTTTTCCACCAACTCTTGATAAAATTCTATCATCTCATCGATATTCCGACGAGCACCTTCTCTTTCAAAAACATAAATACCGTCTTTGTATAATTCAGATGCTGCCGAATCTAAAGCCAAAAAGACATCTTTGCCTGGTTCATACCCCGCTAATTGGATAGCTTCGATGATAACTTCCAAAGCCTCATCGGAAGAATGAAGGTTTGGAGCAAAACCTCCTTCATCTCCAACGCCGACGGAATACCCTCTTCTTTTTAAAACTTTTGCTAAGTGATGAAATACTTCAGTTCCAGCTCGCAAAGCATCCTTAAATGCTTTTAACCCACAAGGAGCAATCATAAACTCCTGGATATCAACGCCACTGTCGGCATGCTTCCCACCATTTAAGATATTCATCAAAGGAACTGGTAACTCGCAAGCATTAGCACCGCCAATGTACCGATAAAGTGGAAGACCAGCATATTCAGCTGCAGCTTTCGCAATCGCTAAGGAAACACCAAGGATCGCATTGGCTCCTAATTTTCCTTTATTGTGAGTACCATCCAGATCTATTAAGACTTTATCAATCTTGGCTTGATCAAGAGCATCGAGACCAATAATTTCCGGAGCAATAATTTCGTTCACATTTTCTACTGCTTTGGTTACTCCTTTGCCAAGATATCGGTTTTTATCACCATCACGGAGTTCAACTGCTTCAAAAGTCCCAGTTGATGCTCCCGAAGGAACAGCAGCCCGACCAAAAGCACCCGATGCTAAAGTCACTTCTGCCTCTACTGTAGGATTTCCGCGGGAATCAAGAATTTCTCGAGCATGAACATCAAAAATTGTACTCATGAGTTTATCATCTCCTTTAAAAAGTCAACTTAAGATCAATGAACTTAACCACTGCAATAGTTTCCCTAAAAACTACAGTATGGTTGAAGGAATGCCTCCCACACCTATAGTTGTCTTACTCCGTTTCCAGTTTTTTTTGTTCAATTACTGAAAAAAGGTCATCAGAATATTGATTGTTAACCGGTATTTGTAAAACCTTTACCCGAAGCATCATAACCGGAGAAACAATCTTAATTTCATCTCCAACTTTAACCATTGATGATGACTTGGCTAAGTGATTATTTAAATAAACCCGGTTATTTTTGCAAGCAACCTGAGCTTGAGTTCGTCTTTTAATCAACTTGGAAACTTTTAAATATTTATCCAGTCTCATCAGTTTCCCAAGGGAGAATCGATTCTTCTGGTAGTTCTGGAAAACACGAGTATTCCACGCCTTTACCCAAAACCACTAGCTTAACCAATGATAATACTTGTTTGGTCTTTAAAAAATTCTCCAGTTGGAAAAGTACTTGTTCATTGGGAAAATGATCGGCAACCACCAATACTCTTTTATCCCTTAACTCACCACAATTGTCCCAATTGACTATTAAATGGTCATTCTGATATCGGATGGAAAGGGTCCTGATTTCTCTTGGAAAAAAATTATTCAATATGCCGCACACAATCGAACCGGCTGAATTTACCGCCAAATAAATATCAGGATTCCACCCTTTTACCAATGGCAATAATACTTTGATTCGATTAAATAGATCTCCAAAATCTATTGGTTGTTTTGGATAAGTTTTATTTCTTGTTTCGCTTTGTTCCATAACTCATCCATCTCCTCTAAAGAGAGGTTTTCAATTTTTTTCCCTTGTTTTTTTATTTCGTTCTCCATATAATGAAAGCGTTGGGCAAAGCGTTGGGAAGCTTTTTGAAGAGCATCCTCCGGTTGAAGTTGAAGATGCCGGGAGAGATTAACTAATGCAAATACCAAATCCCCCCATTCCTCTTCGATTGATTCTTGATCATGACTTTTCCAGGCTTCTTCAAATTCATTCTGTTCCTCAATTACCTTTCTCCAAACCTCATTGGCATTTGGCCAATCGAACCCTACCCGAGCAACCCGGCTTTGAATGACTTGAGCCCGGAGTAAGGCTGGTAAACTTGGAGGTATGGATGAAAGCATGCTCTCTCTTTCCTTCTCGCCTTCTTTAATGGTTTCCCAATTTAACAAAACTTCATCCACGTTTTGAACCTGAATATCTCCAAATACATGAGGATGTCTCTTCTTCATTTTAAAAATGAGCTGTTTTAAAACGTCAACAATATTAAAAGAACCCTGTTCTATTCCAATTTGTGCTTGAAAAACAATATGAAGCAACATGTCTCCTAACTCTTCTCTTAAATCAGCTTCGTTCTTTCGATCAATTGCATCAAAGGCTTCGTACATCTCTTCAAGCATAAGTGGCTTTAAACTTTCTCGAGTTTGTTCTCGATCCCAAGGGCAACCATTTTCGCTTCGAAGGATTGCTACCAATTCAATTAACTCTCCAAAATACTTTTTGGCTTCTGAATCACTCATTTTATCCATTGAAGGAATATCTCCACTATCCTCAATAAACTGTGGTTCTATATGAAATTTTTTTTATCCTTTCCCTACCATTGGATCAAACAGACGTAACAATGAATTTAATTTTTGAAATGGTATCCTTAAAGTTTGCTTACCATGGTAATTTACCAACAAACCTTTTACACCATGGTTCCGGAATTTTTCATTGAGGCTGACCAGTACCTCAATTGGAGCACCGATATAAATCTCCCCGTTTTTTTCTTCAATTGTATCAACCTGTGCTATTTTACCATAATAACGCAGGGTTGTAATTTTTAAAAGAGTTTCAACTTCCCTTGGTAAGCGTCCATACCGATCTTCAATCTCTGCCCTCAGATCTTCAATATCATTCAGTTTCTGAGCCTGCAGTAAACGTTGATAATAACTAAAACGCTCATTTTCTTGCTTCATATACCAATTTGGGAAAAAAGCATTTTCCTGCAAAACAATGGTGGTTTGGAGATTCGTTTCAGTATTTTCTCCCTTAAGCCGGGATATTTCTTCCTGTAACATTCGAGTATAAAGGGAAAAACCAATCTCTTGAATAAATCCATGCTGAGCTTGACCCAAAATATTACCTGCTCCTCGAATTTCCATATCACGAAGGGCTAATTTATAGCCGGTCCCCAACCCCTCGAATTCCAAAAGAGCATCCAAGCGCTCCTGAGCTTCATGGGTTAATCTTTTTGGATAAAATAAATAAGCATAAGCCTCTCGGTCAAATCGTCCTATACGACCACGCAATTGATAGAGTTGAGACAACCCAAAGAGAGTTGCCGGATCTACAATTAAAGTATTGGCATTCGGAACATCTAACCCAATCTCGATAATTGTTGTACAAAGTAAAATATCAATTTCAGCATTATAAAACTTCTCCATAACCTTTTCTAAATCAGGCCCGGAGAGTCGTCCATGAGCAATTCCAATTTGACACTCAGGAAAGAGTAATACCAACTCTTCATAAATTTTCATCAAGCTTTTAATTCTGGGGCTCACATAAAATACTTGACCCTTTCGCTCGAGTTCGTATTGAATTGCTTCCTTGATCATTTTTTGACTTCGAGACGCAACCACGGTATGAACCGGCTTACGGCCTTCAGGAGGTGTTTCGATAACGCTGATATCCCGAATACCGGTAAGGGACAGATACAAGGTTCGGGGAATCGGGGTAGCGGTGAGGGTGAGGACATCAACAGTTGATTTCATTTTTTTAAGCCGCTCTTTGTGCATAACCCCAAATCGCTGTTCTTCATCAATGATGACTAACCCGAGGTCATGAAATTGAATATCTTTTTGAATGAGCCGATGGGTACCGATCAAGATGTCTATTTCATTATTTTTAATTCCTTCAACAATTTGTTTTTGTTCCAGCATTGATTTAAAGCGGTTTATAACTGCAATTCGTACCGGAAATCTTTTCAAACGCTCTTTAAAGGTTAGATAATGCTGCTCGGACAAAATGGTTGTTGGTGCCAACAAAGCAACTTGTTTTCCATCCATAACTGCTTTAAAGGCCGCTCGTATGGCAATCTCAGTCTTCCCGTAGCCCACATCGCCACAGATGAGCCGATCCATTGGTCGTGTGGATTCCATATCACGTTCCACATCAATAATTGCCTGTTTTTGGTCGGGAGTTTCAATATAGGGGAAAGATAGCTCAAGTTGCTTGTGCCAGGTAGAATTCAGAGAAAAAGCATGGCCTTGTTCCAGGTTGCGAAGAGCATATATTTCTAATAATTCTTGAGCAGTTTCCTGTATTGATTGAGCAACTCTTTGTTTTGCCTTTCCCCATTCATCTTTACCCAACCGAGATATTTTTGGCTTTACATCACCACTTCCAATATACTTTTGGACTAAGGAAGCACTTTCAACTGGAACATAGAGGATATCACCAGCTGCATATTCAATGACCAGATAAACCCGGTGTACCCCTTCCAAAACCATTTCTTTGATTCCCTTAAAAATTCCGATTCCTTGTTCCTCATGAACAATATAATCCCCGGGTTGAAGTGAGCTCACCATTTCTTCTTCAATTGGTGATTCTGCTCTTTTTTTACTCGGTTTAGTAAAATCTTTTCCAAAAATTTCCTGAGTCGTGAAAACCGAAAAACCCAAATCGGGAAGCATAAATCCTTCTGCCGGAAAACCTTTTAAAAGAAAAATTTGGCTCGGTTTTTTAATATCTCTAGCATAGGAGATCTTTTCCTCATCCAAGATCGCTGCAAATAATTCGATCTTTTCAGATGGGAAAATTAAATAGGTTTTCCCCCAATTATTTTCCTTCAATTCATCGATCAATTTTGGTATTTCTCCAAAAAAAGAAGGCGGACGAGAAGCTGTAATAACCATTTCCGGTAAGTCTCCCCTCGAAACAATTCCGGTAATCACCTGAGGGATATGTGATAAATGAGTGTTTTCGATGAATACATCATCCCAAAAAATGAGATGAGCTTGTTCCATTATAAGTTTAATCAAGGGTACGGTTTTAAATTCTCCATCACTGGGAATGACTAAGGCGTGTTCCAAATCATGGTCAGTCCTTTGGGTATCGGCTTGAAAATATTTCATTTTTTCTAATAAGTTTCCCAACCAGTAAGTTCTTATTGGTTCAATACCATCGGGGGGATAGACATCAACCACTTCGCCACGAATGGCTATATCACCCTTCTCTCTAACAAAATCCTTTCTTTCATATCCCATTCGATAGAATTGATCAATTAATTGATCGCGCTGATATTCTTTTCCCTTCTCCAATAATACTGACAGACTCATAAAGTTTTCTAACTCAACGACTTCTTGGTCGAGTTCATTAACATTTAAGACAATAACTAAATTCTTTTTTTCACGTAGGGTTTTTTGGAGAACAATTCCTGAGTATTTCTCCTCAAAGTCAACACCAATAGCCATCATCCCATCTTGGTTTAAAAAAGAAAGACTTTCAATTTGCCGAAAAACTTTTCTTTTTATTTCTTCACTGGCAGTTATATAAAAAATTGGAGAATAATTGGTTCTGGATAAAAGTCGGGCAATAAAAGGTCGGACCGGTTGAATTGTTGAAAGTGAGCACCGGTTTGAAGATCGGATTTGTTGGGTAATTTTTTGAAGAAAATGGGAAATATTCATGAAAAAAACCGAATGACTAAATAGGTTAACAAGATCGAAAATCCACTCCCAATTACTATTTGTGGAAAAGTATGCTTTTTAAGAATATAGCGTGCCCATCCAATCGGTATAAGCAAAATATAGGCCCATACAAAAAGGGGGTTCACTAAAAATACCAAAGCGGTAACTGGTCCAGCGACACCGGCCATATGCATGCTGATTTTCCAAAAAAGCGATATGAAAGCTCCAAATAAAGTAACGGCAATATAAGAAGCCGTAATTGCCAATATTTGATAAGGAGCACCGAGGTACCAAAAAACAATAAAACCGATTAGGTATAACCCTACAATACTTAGGTAAGGGATAAAACGCTCCCGTCGATCGGGAAGATCAGGATCGGATATCTTGTTACAACGGGCAAGGATAAAAACTAAAGCTATTGGTGCTAGAGCAATAAATACGATACCCAGCAAAGCATACCAAATTCCCGTAACCGTGGGAACAACAGATAACGAAACGATAAAATAAAGAGCTATTGGTATAAAAGTGGGTTGACAAATAATGGATATTCCTTTGGCTATTTTTTTGGTTTCCACAACGATGTATCTCCTCGGCAGTTATGACGCAGAAATGGAGTTAAACCGGTTCATGGCATAATGAACGCCATGAGTAACAATACAGATTAAGGCTTCGACTGATCGCTTTTCTGAATCAGCGAGAACAGCTGCTTCATCGGCAGGAGGTTTGAGCAATACATACTCAGTAATTTCGTCTTTTTGTATTGGTTTTCCAATGCCTACCCGTAAACGGATAAATTTTTCTAGATTACAGTATTCAGCAATGGAAAGAACGCCCTTATGGCCCGCCGTACCGCCACCGTGACTGATCCGGATTCTTCCTGGAGGCAGATCAAGTTCATCATGGATAATGATCTTGTCCTCAAAAGATTTGGCTATAAAACTCAAAAAGGATAAAAGCCCCAAACCACTCAGGTTCATATAAGTAAGGGGCTTTACCAGATAGAGCTCACGGCTGTCAATTTTACCGTGACACCATTGAAAGCGTTTTGATTCATTCCATCTCCATTGACGCTGTTCAGACAAATTATCAACAATTCGAAAACCTACATTATGACGGCTGTATTGATATTTTTGACCGGGATTTCCAAGTCCGACAACCAAAAACACTTAGTCTTCCTCTGCTTCTTTCTCCTTCTTCTCACCTTTTTTAACCACTTCTGGTTCGGGTGTTTCAATTTCTTCTTCTGGAACCTCTTCCTCTAAAACTACGGGAGGTGTGACAACCACAACAACGTCTTCAAGGTTTTCAGTAAGTTCAATTTCTTCTGGAACTTTGACATTCTTAAGGTGAACTGCGTCACCGATTTCCAGGCCGTTGATATCAACTTCAATAAATTCGGGAATGACGTCAGGCAAACATTCAATTTCAACTTCTTGCATAACCTGTTCCAGAGTACCACCTGCCTTAACTCCCGGTGCTTCACCCTTGAACATAAGTGGTACTTTTAAAGTAATCTTCTGATCGGCTCGTACCCCATAAAAATCAATATGCAAAACCTGTTCTTTAATGGGATTCCTCTGAAGATTCTTGATAATCCCTCGATGAATATTACCATCGATAGAAATATTTAATAACTGGTGGGTTGCTCCCGGTATCTTTAAGACTCTTTTTAACTCACTTTCTTGAACTTTTAACATAATCGTATTGCCTTCTTTACTTTCTTGAGCATAATAAATCCCGGGCACCCAACCCGACCTTCTTAGCCTTTTCATATTTTCCTTTCCAATCGACTCTCTCTTTTCGGTATTAACGGTCAAGATTTCTCTTTGATTCATAGCAT
>MWBQ01000036.1 GCA_002069605.1 Candidatus Atribacteria bacterium ADurb.Bin276 | reverse complement strand
CCGCCCCCTCCTCCACCTGTTGCTGGTTGTGGAGAAACAATGTTGTTGATTACGTTATTGACTTGGGTATTGGTAGTTGGATCTCCTCCTGCTTCCAAGATAGTCTCAATTTGATTAACCAACTGAGAAAAACCAGATAGATTTGGAATAGCATCAATATCAATTTGAGATGGATCGCTACCGGCTTCAACCAGATACATAAAGATAAGTACTTGAGCGGTTGAAGTGGCATCAGCCGTTCCCAAATCTTTGGTTTCCCCTTCTTGAATGATTGGTGATACATCAAGTACTTTAACATTCCCTTTTCCTGCTTCAACAATATAAGGTCCACCAGCTGTTACGTCGACATTATAATTGCCATTAACATCAGTTGTGGTGGTAGCAATGACATTATCAGTTTTTGGGTTAACGATATTGACCGTTGCTTCTGCTAAGGCTTCTCCAGTGACTCGTTTCCCTTTGACTGCTCCTTCTGGAACCACTACTTTACCTTTTAATGTGGTTTTTGGTAGAGGTGCCGGTGTAGTGGATGTAATACAACCATTTAAAACAAACATGAACAATAACAAAATAAAAATAATCGAAAAGTTTCTTAGTTTATACAATCTATTTTCCCCCTTTAAATAATAATTTTCCTTATATATATGATTTTTATTTAAATAATATATATAATTATTAATTTTACTTATATTTATTAATATATTAATTTTTTCTACTTCATTATTAATATATTATCTACCATAATAATTTCTGTCAATATAAATATATTCATATAGTATTTTCTATTTTATATCATTCTAATATTTATTATTAAACAAGAGTTTTTTATCTCTCTGAATTTTTTTTTATTCCAATAGAATTTTTTCTTTTGTATCAATTTTCTTTAAGGAAGATTAAAAGCAGAAATTAAGGTAATTTTGAATGAGTAGTTTATATAACTTTAATCGAGCTTTTCTATGATAAATTCAGACTTTTGGTCGAATGAGGCATTTCTTTCCATAACCGATCAGATCAGATCGGCCGGCTTTGAGAAGAGCCTCTTTGACTAAGCGGTGATTTTCAGGGCGGCGGTACTGAATGAGGGCACGTTGCAGAGCTTTTTCGTGGGGTGACTTTGGAACATAAACTTTTTTCATGGTACGTGGATCGAGCTCAGTGTAATACATGGCAGTGGAGAGAGTTCCAGGGGTGGGATAGAAATCTTGAACCTGTTCGGGATTATATCCCATATCTCTGACATATTCAGCTAACTCGATGGCGGCTTTAAGGTCAGACCCAGGATGGCTTGACATGAAGTAAGGAACCAAGTAATGCTTGAGATGATGTTTTTTATTTATTTCAAAATACTTTTTAACAAATTGCTTATAGACTTCTCTACCCGGTTTCCCCATTTTTTCCAGGACTTGGTTTGAAACATGTTCAGGAGCAACTTTGAGCTGTCCACTTACGTGATGAATACACAATTCTTCAAAAAAAGTATCATTTTGATCAGCCAGAAGATAATCAAAACGAATACCAGATCTGATAAAAACCTTTTTTATCTTAGGAATTTGACGTATCTTTCTCAGTAGTTCAAGAAAATCATGATGATCAGCATTTAATTGACGACAGATACGAGGAAATAAACATTGACGCTTTTCACAGGTTCCCTGATCAAGCTGTTTTTGACAGGCGGGATGAAAAAAATTAGCAGTTGGTCCTCCCACGTCATGGATATATCCCTTGAAATCAGGAAGATGGGTGAGTTCTTCGACTTCTTTCAGAATAGACTCCTGGCTTCGAGATTGGATAATCTTTCCCTGGTGAGAACTCAATGAACAAAAACTACATCCTCCAAAGCAACCTCGGTGGCTGGTTACGCTAAATCGCACCTCTTTGATTGCCGGTATTCCTCCCAATTTTTCATAACCAGGATGATAAGTTCGCAGATAAGGAAATGAGTAAATTTCATCGATTTCTTTCTGAGTAAGAGGCATGGACGGTGGATTTTGAACGACATAGAAGCTGTCGTTCGGTTCAACTAAAACTTTTCCTTGAAACGCATTATAATTTTGGTATTGAATAGTATAACTTTCAGCAAATTTTTCTTTTGATACTTTGATTTCCTGATAAGACGGAAGAATAATGGGTTGATAAGCATATTGAAGATTATTGGTTTTAAAAACTGTTCCGTTGACATAGATAATATCCTTAATATCCAATCCGCCCTGCAAAGCCTCGGCAATTTCTCCAATCGCCTTTTCTCCCATACCGTAAACGATCAGATCAGCACCAGAATCAAGAAGCAGTGAAGGTCGTAACCGATTTTCCCAGTAATCGTAATGGGCTAAACGTCGCAGGCTGGCTTCGATCCCTCCCAGTATGATTGGGATATCACCATAGACTTCACGGATTTTCTGAGAATAGACGATAGTTGCTCGATCCGGCCGAAAACCGGTTTTTCCTGCCGGTGAATAATCATCTTTGGTTCTTTTTCTTTTCGCTACAGTATAATGATTCACCATTGAATCGAGGTTTCCAGCAGTGACTAAAAAAGCTAAACGCGGCTTACCTAAGCTGGTGAAATCACGAGCATCCTGCCAGCGAGGTTGAGGCAAAATCCCAATTCGATAACCACGGCTCTCTAAATAACGGGATATTATTGCCGTTCCAAAGGAGGGATGATCAACATAGGCATCTCCTGAAACCAGGATAAAATCCAGTTCATCCCATCCTCGGGTTTTCATTTCGCTTTTGGTGGTTGGTAAGAAATTTTTCATAAATTTTCCTCGATTATTTTAAATGGGTTTGATAAATTAAGCTCCTACGGAAAATAGGGAGAATGTAATTTATTGTACCGAGTTCACTTTGGGCATTAAGGCAAAAAGTTGATATAATAAATATTTGTTATTTTATCATGGTCATAGGGAATTGCTAAAAATGATACAACTCCAAGACATTTATCTCAGCTTTAACGGAAAGACACTATTTAATAGTCTTTCTTTGTCTATCAACGAAAAAAATCGCATTGGCTTGGTCGGTAATAATGGTACCGGTAAAACGACCCTTTTCCATATTATTCTTGGAAAGACAACTCCCGATCGGGGCTTGGTAGAAGTTCCAAATAATAAAACCATCGGGTATCTTCCTCAGGATTTGGTGGAATTAGAACCAATCAACATTATAGACTTTTTAAAAAATGTTACCGGCTTAAAAGTAGTTGAGACCACTCTCAAATCCTGTGAACATAAAATGGCATTTACCGATCCTCAATCTGACCAATATCAAAATCTTTTAAAAAAATATGAGGAAGCCTCACACCTCTTCTCAGTCTTCGATGGATATTCTTTTGAAGCAAAATCCAAAAAAGTTCTTCATGGTTTGGGTTTTGAGGAAAAAGATTACAGTAAGTTGTGTACTGAGTTTTCCGGCGGTTGGAAAATGAAAATACTCTTAGCTTCAATTCTTCTTTCGAATCCCGATATCATGTTACTTGATGAACCGACCAATCACCTTGACACTGAAAATATGGAATGGATGGAAAAGTATCTCGAAGATTATTCGGGTACGCTGGTTACTATTTCCCATGACCGGCGTTTTTTAGATAAAATCACCCAACTAACCTTCGAAA
The DNA here is from genome assembly GCA_002069605.1 of Candidatus Atribacteria bacterium ADurb.Bin276. Lineage (NCBI taxonomy): Bacteria > Pseudomonadati > Atribacterota > Atribacteria > Atribacterales > Atribacteraceae > Atribacter > Candidatus Atribacter allofermentans. The sequence goes on along the minus strand of MWBQ01000036.1, from coordinate 9,754 downwards.
TTTTTAATGGAAAATTGAACCTCTACCATGGGAATTATTCCTTCTACTTAAAAGAAAAGGATCAAAAACGTTTACTCATTGAAAAAGAAATTGAAACCCAACGGAAAAAAATCGAAAAGACCGAAGCCTTTATTGAGCGATTTCGCTATAAAGCGACCAAAGCAGCACAAGTTCAAAGTCGAATTAAAATGTTAGAAAAGTTCAATCTGATTGAAATGGAGAAAGAAGCTAAACCGGTGTCTATACACTTCCCTCCCGGCGAAAGGAGTGGTTTGGAAGTTCTCAAAGTCGAGAATTTATCCAAAAAATATGATAGCCGTTTTGTATTCAAGAATATAAATTTTTCTCTTTATCGAGGAGAAAAAGTAGCTCTTGCCGGAGTGAATGGAGCTGGAAAATCAACCTTCACCAGAATAATATCTGGCAATGAAGATCCCACCTCGGGCCAAGTTATTTATGGTGACAAAGTAAAAATTGCCTTCTTTTCTCAAGAGAGTGCGCAAAATCTTAATTATGCTCATACTATTTGGGAAGAGATCAGCTCAATTCCTACTAAAATGCTTGATATTGAAAAAAGAAACCTCTTGGGAGCTTTTCTTTTTTCCGGAGACGATATATATAAACCGATTCCGGTTTTATCTGGGGGAGAAAAAGCTCGGTTAACTTTAGTAAAAATCCTCATGAATGAAACCAATTTTTTAATTCTTGATGAACCGACTAACCATCTTGATATGAGTACCAATGAACTTTTTCAGAGAGCTTTAATGGAATACAGTGGAACTGTCCTCATCGTTTCCCATGACCGATATTTTCTTGACAATTTAGTTGAACGGGTAATCGAAATTCAGGACGGCAAAATTTACGAATATCCCGGGAATTATTCTTATTACAACGAAAAAAGAGAGCAACGACAAGCCCTTTCTTCTGGTGACTCAGACCAGTCTGAAAAAGAAAAGACAGCTCAATCTAAAAAACGGGAAATTCGACGGATTGAAGCTGAAGCCAGAAACTTCCTTTCCCGGAAAAAAAGAGAAATCCAAAGTCGTTTATTACCGGTTGAAGATGCCATCTCAAAACTTGAAAAGAAAAAATCTGAAAATGAATCTCTCTTGTGTGATCCATCAATATTAACTGATTCAGAAAAAGTTCAAACTTTAATGAAAGAGCTCAAAGAAATCAACGAAGAACTCGCCGTCTTTATGCAAAAATGGGAAACCATAGCCGAAGAAATGGATCAACTCAATACCAAAGAAGAATAAATAAAAAATTTAAAAAGGAGGATTTATGAAACCAATCCAAATTGCAACTTTTAACGTAAATTCAGTCCGGTCCCGCCTTCCAATATTAGAACAGTGGCTTCATAAAAACCCGGTAGAGCTATTAGCCTTACAAGAGACGAAAGTAACCGATGAATTCTTCCCGGTTGACTTTTTTCACGACCTTGGATATCAAATTATCTATCGAGGACAAAAAGCCTACAATGGAGTTGCAGTGGCGACCCGCTTTGAGCCAATCAGGGTTCATTTTGGTTTTAATGATGGTGAGGACCCCCTTGCCGATACCCGTTTGATCCTAATTCAAACACCTCACTTCTTTCTGTTGAATTCATATATTCCTCAAGGAAAATCAATTGACCATCTTGACTACCAATTTAAGATGAGATTTTTTCAAAGAATTCATAATTGGTTCAAAAATGACTTCTCTCTTCAAGATCCTCTAGTTTGGGTTGGCGATATGAACGTGGCGCCAACTGCTATTGATGTGGCTAATCCAGAAGAAAAAAAGAATCACGTTTGCTTCCATGAAGATGTTCGTGAAGTTTATTACCATACCGTCAATTGGGGTTTGATCGATCTTTTTCGTCAATTTAACTCCCAACCGGGTGAATATTCCTTTTGGGACTACCGGGAAAGAAATTCCTTTCGTCTCAATATCGGCTGGAGGCTCGATCATATCCTCTGTACTCCTTCATTGGCAAAATTTGCCGTTGATTGTTATATCGACAAAGAACCTCGAGGATGGGAAAAACCTTCCGATCATACACCGGTCGTCGCCTGTTTACAGTTGAATTGATAAAATTTTCACCCTCATCTCCTTCTTTTCACACTTATCCTTCTTTCCTCTCCCCTGGTGAGAGAGGATTAAGGTGAGGGGGCAACTCTATTTTCCCTACTTTTCAACTGCCAACAAGTGACATGCGAATCCAATACACTGTATATTGTGAATCAATTTTTCTATGCTTTACCAAACAAAAAAGCCCTGGAGAATCTCCAGGGCTTTTCGGGCAAATTAATATTATTCACTCAATTATATTCTTTTAACTTTTGCTGCCTGCGGTCCTTTTGCCCCCTGTTGAACTTCAAACTCTACTGTCTGTCCCTGTTCAAGAGTACGAAAACCGTTACCTTCGATCGCTGAGTAATGAACAAAAACGTCCCCACCCTGATCAGATTCAATAAAACCATAACCCTTTGATGCATTAAACCATTTCACTTTACCAGTTGCCATTTAAACTTAAACCTCCAAAAATTGAAACATGTATTAGCTTTTACAAGCTGTGAAAGGATATTATCACCTAAAAACCGGATTGTCAATGGAAAATATTCGATTATTTCAATATTTTATATTAATTTATAAAGTTTTTTTTGTATTAAATAATACTTCATTTAGTCTGGTTCCTTCATCGATAAGTTAATTCGCTTTCTTTCCAGGTCAACTCCGATAACAATTACTATTACCTTTTGATGAACCTTCACCACCTCAGCAGGATTTTTAATATATTTCCGGGACAACTGACTAATGTGGACTAAACCATCTTGATGAACACCAATATCCACAAAAGCTCCGAAGGCAGTGATGTTAGTTATCACGCCGGGAAGTTTCATTCCAATTTGAAGGTCTTCGATCGAATTTACACCAGGAGCGAATTGAAAGAACTCAAATTGTTGCCGTGGATCCCGTCCTGGTTTAGAAAGCTCAGTTAGTATATCCTGTAAAGTTGGAAGTCCTACTCTATCATTTAGGTAGTGGTTGAGATTAATTTTCTCAGCGAGATCGTTTTTTCCGATCAACTCAATGATAGAAATCTCTAAATCATTAGCTATTTGCTCAATAATAGGATAACTCTCAGGGTGAACAGCGCTGGCATCAAGGGGGTTTTCTCCATCTCGAATTCGCAAGAATCCTGCTGATTGCTCAAATGCCTTAGGACCCAAGCGAGGAACCTTTTTTAAAACATCTCGCGAACGAAAAGGACCGTTTTGGCTTCGGTAATCAACTATCGCCTGGGCTAATTGGGGACCAAGCCCAGAAACATAACTCAACAGCTCTTTGCTGGCGGTATTCACTTCCACCCCAACACTATTCACACAACTTATAACAACATCATCTAAAGATTTTTTGAGTTCAGCTTGATCGACATCATGTTGGTATTGTCCCACGCCAATTGATTTTGGATCAATTTTAACTAGTTCAGCTAAAGGATCCATTAATCTTCTACCAATTGACACTGCTCCTCTTACCGTGACATCCTGGTTAGGAAATTCCTTTCGAGCTACTTCAGATGCAGAATATACCGAGGCGCCACTTTCGTTGACCATAATTATGGGAATTTTTGATAATCCTTCTAAGCTGCGCAGAAAAGCTTCGGTCTCTCTCCCCGCTGTTCCATTCCCAACCGCGATACACTCGATATTAAATTCATGGCACCTCTTTAAAACCAGCTTACTGGCAGACTCAATGTCTTCCTGAGGAGGATGGGGATAGATGGTATCATGTTGCAATAAATTCCCCTGGTTATCGAGACAAACTATCTTACAACCGGTTCGAAACCCAGGATCGATGGCCAATACTCTTTTTTGCCCCAGCGGTGGAAATAATAACAATTGACGAAGGTTTTCGGAAAAGACTTCAATAGCTACTCGGTCAGCTCTTTCTTTGCTGATTAACCGGACATCATTTTCTAATGATGGAGCCGTCAACCTTTTATAACAATCCTGGCTGGCTTCCTTTACAATCAACGAAGAAAAATTGGTTCCTTTGACAAAAAAGGATTCCAAGAGCGATAAAGCAATGTCTTCCGGGGGGAGTATCCGAAGAGATAAAATCATCTCTTTTTCGCCTCTTCGAATCGCTAAAAGCCGATGAGATGGTATGCTTTTAACCGGTTCTTTCCAATTAAAATAATCTTGGTATTTTACTCTTTCGGTTTCTTTTCCTTTTATTACCCGGGAACGTATAATCCCTTGAGTCAGGAATAATTCTCGGAGAGCTTTCCGTGCTTCTTGATCTTCATTCATCCACTCCGCCATAATATCTTGCGCACCTTTCAATGCTTCTTCGACTGTTGTTACACCTTTTTCCTGATCCAGGAAGCCTTCGGCTAAAACGGTGGGATCTTCTTCTTCCTGTTTAAAGAGGATTTCAGCTAAAGGTTCCAGGCCTTTTTCCCGGGCTATGGTCGCTCGGGTTCGCCGTTTTGGTCGAAAGGGTAAATAGAGGTCTTCTAACTCGGTTAGGGTTTCAGCTGTTTCCATTTTTTCGCGAATCTCGTCGGTTAGCTGGCCTCTTTCTTCCATGGCACTGAAGATCGCTTCTCTTCTTTTCTCCAATAATATAAGGCGGTCCATTCGGTTTCTTATTTCAGTTATTGCTACTTCGTCTAAGCTTCCAGTTGCCTCTTTCCGATAACGAGCAATAAAGGGAATGGTGGCGTCTTGATTGAGAAGCTCAACAACCGCGCTTACTTGTTTTTCATTTATACTCAGTTCTGCGGCTATTTTCTTGATGTGATCGCTCAACGGTCTTTCCTCCCGGTTTTCAGTAGATTATCGAGTTTCATTTTAACCTAATTATTCATTAATTTCGAAACGAACCTTTTCCAATATGCTGAATAGGAATAATATAATATCAAATACTGTGGAGGATTAGAATTTATGACCAAACAAAGATATTCTCCAATTTCGTTGATTTTTATCGCGATATTCCTATTCACTCATTTCTCGTTCGCTTCTCCCTTGGCTTCAAGCCGGAATCGAAGATTTAACCCGTCCACTCAAAGGATTGAAGCCAATATAGTTGATGTATTAGCTGCCGATGGTAATTTTACCATTTTACTACAACTCATCGATAATGCGGGCTTATTAATTTCTTTAAGAGAAATTAATAATATAACTATTTTTGCTCCAAATAATGACGCTTTTAAAGATTTATCCAAAAATACCTTAGAGGCTCTCTCTAAACCAGAAAACCGTCCCATCCTCACTGCTATTCTCAGCTATCACTTGGTTCCTTATCGAATCACCTGGCGTGATCTCCCTGGAAACAAACTCACCTTGAAAACACTTTTAGAAGGATCAACCATGGTTTTGATGAAAAGCAAAGAAGACCCTAAGGTTTTATTAGCAATAAATGATGCTCCCAGAATGAGTGAAATTAACGCCGAATTTTCTCGCATTGCTTATGAAACGAATAATGGTAATATCTATACCATTGATTCGGTTCTCATACCCTGGAAAGTCCGCTGGTCCCAACTTCAGTAAATAATAATTTAGAATTCCTTCTCCCTTGATGGGAGAAGGTGAGGATGAGGGTGAAAAATTAATCATTGACATATTAATATATTCTGGTACTATTATACCTAAATAGAAAAAATTTAATAAACAACCAATTTAATGGGCAATAAGGGGTGTGATAGCCATGACGGACAAAAGGAATCCCGTTCGAAGGAACATTATCAAAATAGATGAGAAAAAATGCAATGGATGCGGTCAATGCGTATTAGCTTGTGCTGAAGGAGCCATTCAAATTATTGACGGAAAGGCTCGTTTGGTTAAAGACAGTTATTGCGATGGCTTAGGCGCTTGTATTGGAGAATGTCCAACTGGTGCTCTGCAAATTGAAGAAAGAATCGCCGAACCCTTTGACGAAAGTCTCCAACCCCAACCTCCTTCCCAGCCTGAACCCCTCCTCGCTTGTGGATGTCCTGGAACTATGGCTCAATCATTAAAGGGGAGTTCATGTCAACAAAAAAAACCTGTAAACTCCTTACCTGTTGAGGAACGTCAATCTCTTTTGGAAAACTGGCCGGTACAATTAATGTTGGTTCCAACCGAAGCACCCTATTTAAAAAATGCTAGCTTAGTCATAGCCGCAGATTGTGTTCCTTGTGCTTATCCGGCTTTTCATGAAAAGTTTTTAGCCGGAAAAGTATTATTAATCGGATGTCCAAAACTTGATAATGCAGATCTTTATGAAGAAAAACTGGCTCAGATATTTCGACAGAACAGAATAAAAGAGTTAGATATTATCTACATGGAAGTTCCTTGTTGCCGTGGTTTAATTCGAACTGTTCAAAATGCTCTCCTTCAATCTGGTGCAAAAGTTCCAGTTAAAATGACTCAAATCAGCATTAAGGGAGAAATATTAAAGCAAGAAGAACTAAAGGCCACATCGCTCATAAACAACCAAATGTGCTGTCCTTCATCGACATTTTTTAAATAAGCAATTAAAGTGCATTCGAGGATGAAAATCCAAGATTCGGTATGCCATGGCATACCGCTACATAAATAGATCCAAATAAATTAAGTTACTTTTAAACCTATCATTAACATTTAAAAAATATTTTTCTTTGTATTATTGAAAAAATAAAAATATGGTATAATGGGATTTGTGCGGATACCGAGAAACTGATTTTTTGCATTTTCTTCTTACGGGATAATCTCTTGAGATGTTATGGGAGGGGTGGAGATGCGGAATTTCCGTTTGATGGCAAAAATGCAAATAGGTTTGTTGATATCCGCACTTCTTTTTACCATATTTCCTCAAGAGATTCTTCCAAAGTCGTCAGATCAACCTCACCGGTAATGACTCTTTTAACCTTTCCTTCTCGGTCAATAAATATATTATGGGGAACCGCAATTACTCCGTAAAGTTTTAACACCTGATTCTCTTGGTCGTGAAGAATTGGATAAGTGATTTGATATTCATCAATAAACTTCACCAGATTCTCCCTGCTATCCATGCGTGGGGCAACCGCTAAAATTTGAAGCTCTTTTGATACATGGTATTTATTAAAGACTTTATTTAAGGATGCGCTTTCAGCTTGGCAGTGAGAACAGGTTGTCAAGAAAAATGTTAACAAAACTGGTTTTCCGGTTAATTTACTTAAAGTAATTTCTTGACCATCCAATGTCATCAGTGTAAAGTCACTGAGCTGAAAATCTTCTAATTGGGTTTGATCTTGAGACCAAACAAATGAAAAACTCCCCAACGGAATGATAAAAAGTAAAACCAACCAAAGGAGCTTGATTATTGTTTTCATCTTCAACACACTCCTTTTTACATTTTAAGTAATATAACCATTTTACTAACATATCATTCCGTCCAAGTGCTTGGCTAAGAATTGTTCCATCTCTCGGTAAAAATCAAACCGGTTTTCTTCATTTCGAAAACCATGGCCCTCATTTTCTTTAACTATATACTTAACGTCTACCTCTCTATGGCGAAGAGCTTCAACAATTTGATCTGATTCCGCTTTTTTAACTCGTGGATCGTTCGCCCCCTGAGCAACCAGCAAGGGTGCTCGAATTTTATCCGCATGGAACACTGGTGATGCTGACTGGAGTAAATCACGATCTTTTTCCGGATCGCCAATCATTTCGTAAAGCATTTGACGCCCTTGCTCCCAGTAGGGAGGAATGGTTTCTAAAAGGGTAAATATATTGGAAACTCCCACATAATCAATTCCGGCTGCATACAAATCGGGAGTAAAGGTTAAACCAGCTAATACTGCATATCCACCATAAGAACCCCCGTAAATGGCAATCCTTTTGGGATCAGCAATTCCTTTCTGAATCAACCATTTGACTCCATCAGTAATGTCATCCTGCATCTTTCTACCCCATTGTTTAAAACCGGCTTCCCAAAATTTTCTCCCATACCCAGTTGATCCACGAAAATTAACTTGAAAAATCGCATACCCACGATTGGCTAAAAACTGGACTTCAGGATTAAAGCCCCAGACATCTCTTGCCCAAGGACCTCCATGGGGATTTACGACAACTGATAAGTGTTTGGAATCATCAGTTCGAGGGAGAGTCAGATATCCATGAATAACCATACCATCTCTGGCGGAAAAGGTTATTGGTTCCATATCGGCTAAAAATTCTTCCGTTAGCCAGGGACTCACTTCAACTATTTTTTTGAATTCTCCATTATGAAGATCATAGTAATAGTAAGCACCTCGTGATTTATCGCTATAAGTTCTAACCAGGATCTTATCTTCTTCCCGGTTCATGCTGGCTATTGAAATTTCATATCCAGGGAGTTTTTTTTCAAGAAATTGTTGGATTTCTTCCCGTTCTCGATCAAAAAAATAATAATGTAGCTTATCGGTAACATAGGCTACACCGGTTATTTTTTTATTTTTATCTGATGTCAAAAGAACCGATACATCCACTTCCGAATTTTCATAAATCAGTTTTACTTCTTTCCCCAACTGTGGGTCATATTCATATATAGCTTGCAAATCTCGACCTAAATTAGAAGAAACATATAATCGTTGATTATCATAGGTAAATTGAAGCGGAGCAATGGTATCGCGGAAATTGGTGGTAATTAAGCTCCGAAATGGTTGGCCTTCCTGATCCCGATAGAGAAGGCTGGAGTTCACTCCATCGGTCGTCACCGCAACTCGTAATCGACCTTCATGATCGGTCATCCAACCAGAAATATTTCCAGGATTTTCTGCAATGAGGTCCATTTCTCCAGTATAAACATTAACTCGATAAGCATCAAAAAATTGAGGATTCCTTTTGTTAAGACCAATAATAATTTCTTTCTCGTTATCTTTTAAATCATCAATTAATTCAGTCCGTACTCCTGGAAAGGGCGTCAATTCTTTTAATTCGGTTCCATCTATATTAACCGCATATAATTTAAAATCTTCATCCCCACCAGTATCTTTTAAATAGGCTATTCGAGAATTATTTGCCCAAAAATAGCCAGCAATATCACGTTCGGTAACTTGAGTTATTTGGACAATCGACCCGTCGGCGATTTGTTCAACATAAATATTCAATCTATTTTTCCAGGGTTGAAGGTAAGATAGATATTTTCCATCGGGAGAAAATTTGAAAGCCGTTTTCTCCGGGTTCCGAAAGAAATTCTCCATTGGTAAACAAGGTACTTTGATATTATTTTTGATCTTTTTATTCATTATTTTTCAGTCCTCCTCAGAAAAAAGAAAAACTTTTAAAAGACATAGATGGTTATTATAATTCAAGATATATCGCGATTTCAACCTTCAAGTTTCTATTCTGAAAACCAACGGGCATGATAAATCAAGCCCCTTTAAAAGATTTTTAAAAAAGGCGTCATCCTGAGCGGAGCTTTGCCGTGTTGGGATCTCATCTTGTAATTTTTTCTTTTATCCTTTAATTCTTTTTTATTCACCCCCTCGCCCCCTCAGCCTTTATTGTGCCCTTTCTTTAATTCATGTAGCGACATGTCATGGCATGTCGAATCTTGGGTTTTCATTCTTACCTTCTCCAATCAAGAGAGAAGAAGCGATTAGATTAGAGGAAGAAAGGATTCAGGTGAGCCACAAGTCCATGTCTTTTCTTGCTGAATATCTGCTACAATAAAAAAGCTTCACTGGTATAAACATCAACCGAAAGGAGAAAAAAAATGAACTTATCAGCAATCCATGAAGCTATTGAAATAAATCGTCAGTCTATTCTCGATCATTTTTTTG
>MWBQ01000035.1 GCA_002069605.1 Candidatus Atribacteria bacterium ADurb.Bin276 | reverse complement strand
TTTTACCATAGGAAGCCCCCAAACTTTTTTATCCTATAATATTTATTATTCTTTTATGTCAACCATCCCCTTCTTCGCCATCATGGCGTTATCTTTGACTCTAGTCGTCATCTCTGGTGAGATGGATCTTTCATTTCCTTCGATCATGGGTTTTGCTGGTTGGGTATTTACTGTGATTTTCCATCGAACCGGAAGTCCGGGTATAGCATTGCTTTTGGCTTTGATTTTTGGATTAGGCGCCGGATTGATGAATGGCTTATTGATTGTCAAACTCAAACTTCCATCTATGATAACCACCATTGGTACCCAGTTTTTTTGGGCAGGAGCAACTGCGGTAGTCAGTGGTGGTTTAGGAAAAACATTGGTTCCGACCAAAACCAGTGCGGTCTATAAATTATTAGTCGGAAGATTAGGAGGCTTGGTTCCCGCACAGATGATTTGGACGATGATCATAGCTTTCTTTATTTGGTTTTTTTTAAATCGCCATCGTTTTGGTGCTCATGTTTACTTTACCGGAGATAACCCAGAGAGTGCCCGAGTAATGGGGGTTAATGTTGACCGAGTAAAAATGATGGTTTTTACTCAAATGGGTTTATTCGCTGCTTTTGCCGGTGTTCTTGCCAGCCTTGAGGTAACCTATTATTGGCCAACTCTCGGTCAAGGATATCTTTTGAAAACAATCGCTGCAGTATATTTAGGAGGGACACCGGTTGATGGAGGAGTGGGGACCATTTTTGGTACCTTTATCGGTGCAATTATATTAGGATGTTTAGAAGCAGGAATCATTGCTATTGGTATGACCGGATTCTGGACCCAGCTTATTTATGGTTTAATTGTCATCGTATCTATTGCTATGCATTCGATATTGCGAAAAAGATAACTGTTAATTGGCAACTTTTTAAAAAAGAGGGATTAAGTTATCAAAAAGATAACTTAATCCCTCTTTTTTTAAGGGAAGATCGATAAGCCGAATTTTGTATTCTCAAAAGAGAACGGCAACCATCTATCTGGGAAACCGGTTACCCGGTTCCTCAAGCAGCCAACCCGAAGGTCAGCGAGCAGCCTCATTCCTTCCTATTTGGCCTTGCTCCAGGTAGGGTTTTCCAGATACACCGGTTACCCGGTGATCGGTGAGCTCTTACCTCGCCTTTTCACCCTTACCTTGGTAAAAAAACCAAGGTGGTTTGCTTTTCTGTGGCACTTTCCCGAGGTTACCCTCGCTGGACGTTATCCAGTACCTTGCTCTGTGGAGTTCGGACTTTCCTCAGGTTTTTCGCCTGCGGTTGCCTGACCTTCCCTTTATTATTATACACTATCCATAAATCCATTAAGTCGTGAGATGTGAGTCGTGAGTTGAATAAAATTTATGAATTACGAAATTACGAAAAAGAGAAATCCGCATAAAGATCTCTCCCTTTGGATAAAGGGAGATGGTTCGGGATTTGGTTATTGAGTATATGTTTTTATTTTTTATCTGATACCACCAATTGGTAGGAGGGTTTCTCTTGAAAATCAAGACTATATCGAAGAAGAAATTTATGATCAATATAGACAAACCAGTTTTCTTGAGATTAAGCGGAAAAGAAAATGGATTCTTCAAAAACTACTTATAGAAAATTAAACGTTGGCAGTTTGGACATTGAATAATCTCTTCTTTTTTTCTTACTCTCTTGGCAACCGAGGAGGGAAGTCCCAAATGACATCCTCGGCAAGTATCACCATCCATTTCCACAACTGGATCAGAAAATTTCTTCCGTAACTCCTCATATAGAGAAAGGACCTCTTCAGGGATATTCTGGATGGCCTCGGTTCTCAGCTGAATATTGTTGGCAAGGTCAGATTTAATTTTCTCAATATCTTTTTTTAGACTTACAATATCTTTTTCAAATCGTTGAATGAAAAGTTGATGTTCTTTTTCCTTTTCTTTAATTCTCATTTCCTCGATTTTATCAATTTGATTAATGACATAATCTTCAAGATTAGATTTGGTTTTTTCGTAGTTTTCCATGGTCGACTTCCATTGGCTCAGTTCCTTCCCAGACTGAACATCGCCACTATATAGCCGATTTTGCGATTTATTTAATTTTTCCTCAACATCTTTAAGCTCCAGCTCTAACCGAGATAATTCAATTCTTTCTTTGTCATATACCTTTCGGTAGTCTTCCCACTCTATTTTTTTGTTTTCGATATTTTGTTGTGTTTTTCGAATTTCTTCATTCTTTTGGGTAATTTTCTTTTTTTGATTGAGGATAATTCCATCGAGATTTTGGAGATGAGTTAGGCATTCGAAGATATTGAGCAAAGGCAACCTCCTAAGGTAAAAAATCTTCCTTTATTGTGATGGTTAATCTATGGTTTTGTCAATAAAATCTACAAAAAACTGCTGGTACTACTATTAAGTTTTCGTATTTAACCCGAGATTTTGGAGTCTTCTCCGTCTAGTTCATCCTCAAAAAGAAACACTACCTCAGGCAAGTGCTCAAGAGCAGAGTTTTTAAGATTTGCAAAGATCATCTTTAACCCGAGTCTTTCTCCGTCTCCGTGAGGAACTGGAATATATTCAATTTGATAGAGTTTTAACTCTTCAATTTCATGGTGACTTAAATCACCACTTATATAAACCTCCGCTTTTTCCAAAATCACTTTATCAAGAAGGCTTCCACCACTACCAGGGCATAAGGCAATTTTTTGAAGGGTAGAGTTTCCAAAATCTTTCCGATTGAAAAGAGAGGACTCATTTTTTAACAACGGTTTTAAGTACTTAATAAAAGATTTCCATTTTAAAGGTTGATTTAAAACAACTAAACGACCTAAGCCTTCAAAAACAGAACTGTTAGAGCATAGTGGGTAAATATCGATTACCGGATTTTGGTAGGGATGAGTTGATTTAATGGCATCAACCAACTGATTGATGAGTCTCGGATCTGAGAAGGTAACCTCAATCCGGATTTCTTTGACTTTTTCCCTATTTCCAACTTTTCCTAAAAAAGGTTGAGCTCCTTCTATGGGAAGAAAAGTACCTATGCCTTCGATCTGAAAACTACACGATCGATATTGACCGATAACCCCAGCACCACTTTGAAAAAGAGATTGAGCGACAGTTTCTAAATAATTAGGTGGGACATAGGTTATGATTTTAAAGCTGGCGCTCGATTTTGGGGAAAGCGACTTCACCTTCCCTTGGAGCTGAAGGATCGATACCCACTGATCAGCAATTCCTCCAGGGTAGATGTCAAGGTTGGTGTGGTGGGCAAGAACACTTATTCCTTCGTGAAAAAGTCGAGTTATCATCCGGCACCAGGGATCATCAATGGTTAAAGTAAACAATGGATTCCAGATTGGAGGGTGATGGAGATATAAAAAATCAATTCGATGTTTCAGGGCTTTGAGAAAAACTTCCTGATTGAGTTCCAGTGCAACTAAAACTCGGGAAATTTGACTCCGGTCGCCCTTGATTTGAAGGCCGGTTCGGTCATCAGGCAGGGCAAAGTGGGACGGATATAGATATTCAAAAAAATCAAGTAATTGTTGTAGAGTTGCCATAGGGTTATTGTTAATTCTTTTAAATTGGTGGGCCCACCCGGATTCGAACCAGGGACCGATCGGTTATGAGCCGACTGCTCTACCGCTGAGCTATGGACCCACGCGACGGCATACATAATATCATATCGTTTTTTTCAATTCAAGAGATTTTCGAACTTTAAAGAAGAGATACCTATTCAATAGATTAAAGAATGAATTATATATTCCATTTTTTAATATTATAATTCATTCAGACTCTGTTTTGTCTATTCCTTCTCCCTTGATGGGAGAAGGTCAGGATGAGGGTGAGACCTGTGATTGAGATCCAGGTTTAGTGTTTTGAAATATAGCTCAAGGAGATTATCCAAGTTCCCCCTTACCTTAATCCTCTCCCACCAGGGGAGAGGAAAAAAGAAGAAAGTATTCTCCCACCAGGAGAAAAAGATCGAGAGCGAGTGGGAGGAGGGAAATTTGAATTCTTTCTTGATTACTTTCGTCTTTTTTTAAGCTCATTCATAATATCATACCAATTTAATTTTTCATGCTGGATGAGGACCAAAAGGTGATAGAGAAGATCAGCTATTTCCCATTGTAAATGTTCTTTTTTTTGTTCATCATTTTCTAATGAAGCCAGCAGGACTTCAGTCGCTTCTTCAGAAACTTTCCGTAGAATTTTTTCTTTTCCCGATTGCAAAAGCTTACTAGTATAAGACTGTGCTGATGGGTTCTTAGCTCGTTCTTGAATGACATCAAAAAGTTCTTGTGGGAATGATGCTAATGCATAAGGAGGCAATTCCGATTGAGTTGAAGATATTCCTTTTTCTGAAACCTGACGATGGAAACAAGAGTTGAATCCGGTATGACAAGCAGCTCCTTTTTGCTCAACCGTTATCAGGAGAGTATCCTGGTCGCAATCGATAAAAATATCTTTTACCAGTTGGTAATGGCCGCTGGTTTCCCCTTTATTCCATAAGGTTTTTCTTTTTCTACTATAAAACCAGGTTTTACCTGTGGTGATGGTTTTTTCCAAAGCTTCGGCATTCATATACGCCATCATTAAAACCTTGCCACTTTTTTCATCTTGGATGATTGCTGGAATCAAGCCATTTTCATCAAAATGAAGATTCTCAATCAGGGATTTCATCATGGCTCTTCAATCCTTACTGGGATTCCACGTTTTTTAAGAAAGGCTTTAGCTTCCTGAATAGTAAAGTTCTTATAATGGAAAATTGAAGCGACCAGTGCAGCGTCGGCTCCTCCTTCACGAAAAACCGTCAGAAGATGTTCTAATTTTCCAGCTCCACCAGAAGCGATTACTGGAATTTTTACTCCATCAACGATTTTCCTGGTGAGAAATAAATCATAACCATTTTGTGTTCCGTCGGTATCCATGCTGGTGAGAAGAATTTCACCGGCGCCCAGGCTTTCGACTTGACTTGCCCAGGCTATGGCATCTTTCCCGGTTGGTGTTCTCCCTCCATTAATGTAGACTTCCCAATAGCTGCGGCGGGTAATGCGGTCCCAGGTTTTTTTGACATCAATGGCAACTACGACACACTGACTTCCGAATTTTTCAGCCAGTTGAGATATCAAATCGGGATTGAGCACTGCTGCCGTATTGATAGATACTTTGTCGGCTCCTGCTTTGAGAAGATTGCTGACATGTTCGTGGGTACTGATTCCACCACCTACGGTAAAGGGCATGTAGATGTTCTGGGCAACTTTTTCAGCAATCTTCACCATAGTCTCTCTTTTTTCATAGGATGCGGTGATATCTAAAAATACTAATTCATCAGCACCTTCTTCTTCGTAGCGTTTGGCCAGCTCGACCGGATCGCCGACATCCTTGAGATTTTCAAAGTGGATTCCTTTGACAACCTTTCCTTCTTTGACATCTAAACAGGGGATTATTCTTTTAACGAGCACTTTTCTTCCTCCTGAAGAATTTTCTGAACTTCTTCAAATTGTAATGCACCCGAATAGAGTGCTTTTCCTAAGATAATACCTTTTATCCAAGGTTTTAATTTTTTAAGTTGTAACACATCCTCGAAAGTGGCAACTCCTCCGGCAATGAAAGTTGGGACTTCAGTTTCTTGAAGGTATTTTTGAATACGGTTGAGGTTCACTCCCTGAAGAGTACCATCCTGCTCAATATCAGTATAAATAAAATTGATCACACCCAAATTTTTTAACTTGTTGGTAAGATCGACGGCGGATATGGTGGTTTTTTCGGTCCAACCTTGCAGGGCAACCAAACCGTTTCGGGAGTCAATGCTCACTACAACGCTTTCTTGGCTTCTTTTGATGCAATCCTCGACAAGTTTGGGATTTTGGACAGCGACACTTCCAAAGATTAACCGTTGAGCACCAGCATCGAGATAGGAGAGGAAAGTGGAAAGACTACGGATACCACCACCAACCTCTACTGGAATATGAACCGATTGAATGATCTTCGAAAATATTGATAAATTAACTGGTTTGCCAATTTTTGCACCGTCTAAATCGATCAGGTGAAGCATCGGAGCGTTTTTTCCTTCCCAGTACAGCGCCATGTCAAGAGGGGAATCGCTGTAAATACTCATTTGTGAGTAGTCGCCTTTTTCCAGGCGAACACACTGCCCGTTGATAATATCAATAGCTGGAATGGGTAAAATCATGGGATAACTCTCTTTGCCCAGGTTTCAAGAAAATGGATTCCCCACTTTGAGCTTTTTTCTGGATGAAATTGTACGCCCCAGATATTATCTTGGTTGATAATGACCGGAATAACCACGTTATAATTGCTGATTCCCACAATACTTTCTTTCGATTCCGGTACGACGTAATAAGAATGGGCAAAATAAAAGAAACGGCCATCGGGTATCAATCCCGAGAGCGGGTTGTTTTCGGTAAAAAGAATTTTATTCCACCCCATATGAGGAACTTTATTGGTTGGAGGAAGTTTCCGTACCTCTCCCTCGATGAATGATAACCCTTTTTTCTTTGTCGATTCTTGACTTTTTTCAAAAAGCAATTGCAGCCCTAAACAAATGCCTAAAATTGGCTTTCCTTTTTGAACTGAATTGCAGATAACATCAATGAGGTTATTTTTTTCCATTTGTTCAACCGCTTCACCAAAAGATCCGACCCCAGGAAGGATAAGAGCAGGAGCTTTTTCAACCAAATCCGGATCTTTGCTGATTTGGTTTTCAAACCCTAATTTTTCTAAAGCTTTTGATACGCTGTGTAAATTACCTATTCCATAATCAATAATAACAATCATTTTTAATATTCTCCTATATGATTCCTTTGGTGGAGGGAATTGTATTACCATTTAATATCAGTGCTTCTTTAAAAGCTTTTCCTAAAGCCTTGAAAAGAGACTCTAAGATATGGTGTCCATTTTTACCCCACCATGATTTGCCATGAAGAGTAATGTGTGCGTGGTTGGTAAAAGCCCTTAGAAATTCTTCTATCAGATCAGCCTCAAAATCACCAACTTTTTGAGAACCAATTGAGACATCGTAATTAAGGAAGGATCGACCACCAACATCAATAGAGACCATACTCAAAGCCTCATCCATGGCAATGAATTGAGTACTGTAACGTTGAATATTTTTTGTTTCCCCAAGCGCAGTTCGAAAGGCTTCGCCCAACACAATCCCAATATCTTCAACCAGATGGTGAAAATCAACTTCAACATCACCACGAGCTTTTATATTGAGATCCCAATCAGCATAAAATGCCATACTTTTCAATAAATGAGGAAAAAAAGGAATCGGAAGGTCAAGTTCGATTTGCCGCTGACCATCAAGAAGAATATATATTTCAATATCGGTTTCAAAGGTTGTCCTTTTTTTTAAGGCTTCTCGTTTTTGCACAAAATCACCTCATTGGTAATAAATATATGTATATTGTGGAATAGAACAATATATTAAAGTTAATAACCTTTTTTAATCAGAAGGTGGCATGAAACCTCCCCCAGAGGAATTGTTACCTTCAACTCCTCTAACATGAGGAGGATTCAGCTTGGTGTTTCGAGGGCTGATATATCATTATCTAATCAATATGTATTCTATAATTATTAGCTGACTTTAAGTTACTCCTTCTATTTTACAAAAAAAATGAATAATATCAAATTTATTTCAGGTTAGGTATCATCAAAGTTGTTTACCTGACACTCGATTTCAGGATTGGACAGGACAATTTTGCTCCATTCCCATCCATAAATTCCCTTCTCGATATAGAGATAAAGAATTGGAAAGTCAGGATCGCCCCAAGAGGTGATTTTTAGAATATAATACTCATTTTCCTTCTTTTCAGCCGGGTGAATTTGGAGGGTAGATTGAGTTAAATAGGTTGAAAAATAGGGAATAATTTGGGAAAATCTCACAATTTCAAATTCACTGAACATTTGACCCGTCCAAAAATCGCCTTTTTTAGCTAAACTTTCGATAGCCTGAAGGTCTTTTTTAGCAAAAGCATCTCCAAGCTCTTTGATTAAAATTGCTGAATTTTTTCTTGTCCAAGTTGGATCCGATTGAAGATATTCAATTCTCAATTCAGACAGATCAAGATAATAAGGATCGGTTTCTTGAAAGCGAATTTTCTGATAGAATTCCATGGCTTTATCGAATTGATTCATTTTTTCATAGCAGGAAGCAACTTGTAATAGAATTCTCGATTTTTCTTCAAAATCAGGATATTGGGATAAAATAGTTAAATAACTGTTGATAGCTTCAGTGTAGTTTCCAAAATAATTTTCTTGATGGTGAGCTATATCTTCCATCGCTTGCTGACGGATATTAAAAGGATCACCAATATCGGTGGGATATTCAGCGACAATTTTTTGTAGAAGTTTCAAAGATTCCTGATATTTTTTGTTATCTTCTTCGGTTTTGGCTATCCAATATCGATACAAATAGGCTGATTGAGTTCGGGGGAATTTTTCGATAAAAATTTGGAGAACATGAATCGCGTCCTGGTTTTGGCCTTTTTCACTGAAAAGAGTATACAAAACCTCAACCACCTGAGAGAGCTCATCTTCATTTGAAGAATTGGTTAAAGGTTTCAAAATTTGAATGGCTCGGTCAATGTCCCCACTTTCTAAATAAATTTGTGCTTGATCAAAAGCATCTAAAGCGAAGCTGGTTGGACAAAAGAGCAGAAGAAGGATTAAGATCAAAAACCAAATCATGAAAAAATTTCTCAAAACACATCCCCCTTTTTTGGTTGGCATGCTTCTTTTTGGTATTATACCATCAACTCAAATTTTCTCGGTAAAAAACTTGTCATGACCCATGAATGATAGTAATATGAACTGAGTCGAATATTTTCCCATAGGAGAAGAACATGATTAATAGCCGAGAGTTCTGGAATGAAGCCAAGAGTAGTTTCCGTCTTTTAATCAGTCGCCCATCGTTTATTCTCACCACAGCAGCGCCGGCATTGATTTTTTCTCTTATACTATACATGACCCCGGGGAGACGGTTGGTATGGATATCCTCCTACCTACAATCATTTACTCTGGCTGGTTTAGGAATTGCTGGAATGTTTACCGTGTTTCTCGGGATGAGTTTTCTTATTGCTTTGGTCTGGGATTATCAATACCGTAATCTGATCGATTTTCGACGGGTTTACCGCATTATCCAGAGCCGATTTTCGGATGTTCTTTTAGCTTGTCTGGGTCTGGGATTATTAATTGGATTCTTTTCGGTTTGGTTTGTTTTCGCTGGTTTTTTTCTGGCTTTCTTATTAATTTTTTGTTTACCGGCAATAGTGATTAGCGGAGACGACCCTTTTAGTGCCATAAAAACCAGTTTCCGTATGGTTTATGAAAATCTGGCTGAAGTATTCGCATTTTTCATCCTTGCCTTGGCATTATTAGTGATTGGTTATTTCCTGGTTTGGTTGATTCGATTTATCCCTCTAGTCGGATTTTTAATTAATATTGTTTTTATTACCTACCTTTTAGCTTATATCGGCATTTTGCTGACTCGTTTTTATTTAAGCCTGACTCGTTATTAAAAAAATTGAGTTATTCCAATTGACAGGACTACTCACTTTTATTAGAATTTTTTTACAATTTTATTAAGACGTTTTAGTTTATCAAGAAATCTAAATTATTTATATTTTATAAAGAAAAATTGTCCAGTGTTGGACATTAAGATTGAGACAAGGGCGTTTTGCTCCGTTGTTGGAGCAAAGCGCCCTTTTTTTATCGACAAAGGAGGTAATTTCTGGGGTCAGGTCTTGATTCTTGAATTTTAACCAACGGTGATATTGAAGAACCGAGGAAATGGGCAGCAGATCCTCACGGCTTCCGATAACGAAACCTCTGGATGATGCAACACCATAATTCTTTCTCCCTTGATGGGAAAAAATAAAGAAAGGGCGAAATTTTTCTCATCACTGTTCACTGATTTTAAAAAGGATCGAGGTGAAGAAATCATGAGAGAGGACCAACTTTACCGCATACCTTCTGGATGTGCCTTGGTTGGCATTCTCAACCAAGACGGATCGAGAATGTCGGGTGACACCATCATTGACGATTATCCAGTTATCATGATTGGTGGCTCGAGCCGAGATTTTCTTGGTGAGTATATGGCCGGTGGTTTAATAGTGGTATTAGGTTTGGGTTACGATTCAAATTGTTCCCCAGTAGGGAAATTCATTGCTTCGGGAATGAATGGAGGGAAGTTGTTTATTCGTGGGCGATTCCAACCGGAACAGGCTGGTCCGGGAATCGGCATTGAAAAGCCGATTCCCGAAGATTTTGATGAAATCAATTTGTACCTTCAGGAATTTTCTGCTGACCTTAGCTTAGAAATTCCTGAGTTAAAATGCGATGACTTCGTTAAGGTTTTTCCAACCACCACTCGCCCTTACGGTAGAGTCTATGCCTATTAGCCACTGGGAACGGTTTTGACTGGGGATTTCTGGACTTTTTTGATTTCTCCTGCTAAGAGCCATTGAAAAGAAAGCATAATGATGAGCAAAATCGGCACCATCAACAGAGTGGTTTGGAAACTGGTGAGTGAGGCTAATATTCCTCCAAACCACGGAAATAAGAGCGTAGCAATCCCATTATTGGTTAAGACCCATCCGGAAGCGGTTGAGGCAGTTTCTGGGTAATTAACCACTGCATAAGTGAGAGTAGTCGGCATAATCGTTGAGAGCATGAAACCGGTTAAGAAGAGAAGAGTAGGGGTGAGAATGGCTGATATGGGAAGACTGATGGTTAAAGCTGCAAAAATGATTCCTCCAATGGTATTAAGCTGGATCATACGGAGATGACCGATTCGATCAACCATCCAGGAAAGGACAAAACGACCAACCATTAATCCCAGCCAAAAAAAGGATAGGTAAACCGCTCCAATTGGGACTGATAATCCTTTTTCTTTGAAATAGGACACTAACCATCCATTCAGGATGGTTACTCCTCCGGAGTAGAACATGGTTATGGCTCCCATGAACCAAAAGGCCCGATAGCGGAAAATTTTTAAAATATTTCGAAATCCCATTTTCCCCTGACTTTTGGGGAGAAAGGGGAGGAGAAAAAGAATAAAAACCACCACGGTGATAACTGTTACCAACGTATAAAAATTCTGCCAGTTATATTGTCGTTGACTTAAAAAAGCATAGAGTCGAGGAGCAGATAGAGAGCCAAGGCCGTAAAAAGCATGGACAATATTGAGAATGGTGCCGGGATTTTTGGTAAATATTTCGGTTAAAATTGGATTCACCATGCAGTCCAAAAAACCAAGCCCAATACCCATTGCCATGAAGCTGAGGATTACTGGGGAAAAACCTTGAAAAGAAGCGATTCCGGCAAATCCTAAAGCGCTGATTAACAATCCCAACCGAAGCAGGAAAGATTTTTGCATAATGTCACCTAAAAAACCGGCGATCATGATGGAAATGAAGTACCCCAATCCATGAAACAGAAATACCCGTCCCATCACAGCTGAGGTGACACCAAACTGTTTGGTCATTTCGGGAACGACCGACCCAATTCCGGAGAGTCCTAATCCTATAACAATCAAAGCTAAAAAGAATGGGACCAGCAGGTAATTTTTGGACAATCGATTTCGACCCCCTGTTTTAATATTTAGTTGTGTATTTCATTATTTTCCATCAGATCTTTCAAACTTTTTTGGACGAGTGACTGCTCCATTTTTTCCGATATTTCTACCCATATTTTACGAGTAGGACAGGTATCCGATATTTGGCAAAGGTTTTTGTTATGAACACAATCGACTAAATCAATTGGGCCTTCTAACAGGTTCATGATGTCCAGCAGGTTGATTTCTTCAGGTTTTTTTCCTAATAGATATCCACCTCGGTTTCCACGGATGCTTCGAACGATCTTATTCGATTCCAGGGGCATGATAAGCTGCCGAAGGTAATTGAGGGATATGCCCTGACGTTGAGAGATATCTTTTAATTTAACCGGGTCTTTCCCTGAATGTTCGGCTAAATCGACTAATAATCTTAATCCGTAACGAGCTCTGGTTGAAATTTTCATGAGATAGCACACTACCTTTCTAAGGATATCAAAATAGTATGATTTTTAGTCGGTTCTGTCAATGAAACCGATTGGTAAGGAAATCTTGGCGAAAAGAAATCAAGATGTTACAAATCAAGGATTTTATGATATTCTTTATCACAATTATTTTAATATGATCAAGGAGGCATGCTCTTGTACTGGCCTGGTGTTATTTCGCATTTTGCTGACTATCTTCCTGTAGCTCCTAGGACACCGGAATTAACTTTACAGGAAGGGAATACTCCTCTTATCCGGTCTCAACATATTGTTAAGCAGTTAAAATTAAAATCTCTCTTTTTTAAATTTGAAGGAATGAATCCAACTGGTTCCTTTAAAGACCGTGGAATGGTCATGGCAGTTGCTAAGGCAGTTGAAGAAGGGAAGAAAGTGATCATGTGTGCTTCAACTGGGAATACTTCTGCTTCAGCGGCTGCTTATGCCCGGCGGGCGGGAGTTGCCTGTATCGTCATAATTCCTCAGGGTAAAATTGCCTTAGGGAAGCTCTCACAAGCATTGATGCATGGAGCACGGGTTATTGCTATCAAGGGAAATTTTGATGAGGCTTTGACGATCGTCCGTTCCATAACCTCGCATTATCCGGTGGCATTGGTGAATTCCATCAATCCCTTTCGAATTGAGGGCCAAAAAACCGCCGCTTTCGAGATCGTTGATTGGATGCAAGGGGTGCCTGATTATCTGGCTTTACCGGTTGGCAATGCTGGGAATATAACCGCCTATTGGAAGGGTTTTAAAGAACTTTTTAGCCGAAAAGAAATCAATGTCCTACCCAAGATGATTGGGTTTCAAGCTCAAGGATCTTGCCCATTGGTAACTGGGGTACCGGTTGAAAAACCTCATACCGTTGCCACGGCAATACGGATTGGGAATCCCGCCAGCTGGAAAGGGGCAATCAACGCCCGCGATGAGTCGGGGGGGAGCATTGAAGCGGTAACCGATGAAGAAATCCTTTCAGCGCAGAGAATGTTAGCCGGGGAAGAAGGATTATTTGTTGAGCCTGCTTCAGCGGCTTCTTTGGCTGGTGTATTGAAAAAAAATCAAGCCGGATTTTTCCAGGGAAATGAATCGGTTGTTTGTGTACTCACCGGTCACGGGCTGAAAGATCCTGATATCGCCATAGAACAATGCCGGGATCGAATCGAAGAATTGGAAGCATCGGAAGAGGCAATCGTTGATCGCCTTGGATTATCTGGAGAAAAGCATGATTGAAGTCAGCATACCGGCAACCACCGCCAACTTAGGATGTGGATTTGATGTCTTGGGAATGGCTCTGGATCTCTTTTATACTGTTCGAGTTCAACCCATTAAAGAGAACAAATATATTATACGAAATCGAGGCGAAGGAGAAAGTTGTCTCCCCGAAGACGATCGGAATCTATTTTTTAAAACCGTTAAAAAGATTACAAAAATGAAGAATTTTCCCGAACAAGGCTTGGAAGTTGAAGCATTCAACCAGATTCCAGTCTGCCGGGGGTTGGGAAGTAGCGCGGCTTGTATTTCCGCGGCGGTAGTCACTGTTAACGAGTTGAATGGAAGGGTACTTTCAATTCAAGATATGGTTCATTTCGCCACTCAGATTGAAGGGCATCCTGATAATGTCATCCCTGCCATGGTTGGTGGTTTAACGATAGCCATGAAAAATGGTGAACAAATACACTATCAAAAATTCCCCTTTTTTGATACTATTTATCTCGTTGCTTGTATTCCGGGATATACCCTCTCTACTGAGGAAATGAGAAAGATTCTTCCCGCTAACTATTCACGAGAAGATGTCATCTTTAATTTATCTCGAATTGCCTATTTGATGGGGAGCATTTGTCGTCAAGATCGGGAAGGCTTTTTTTCTGCCCTGGATGACGCTATTCATCAGCCCTTTCGGGGGCAAAAAATACCGGGTTTTTTTGAAGTCCGTGATTATTTACATCAGAAGGGGAAGGGAGAGGCGGTTATTAGTGGTTCGGGCTCGACGATACTCTTGATGCTTCGGGAACCGATCACCTCCTCCGATGAAAAAAAGATCAGTGAACTGTTTGCTCAAAAAGGTACCAATAATCTGGTTATAAAAAAAGTAAATTGGCAGAAGCAAGGAATTCGAGTGAAACAAACATGAGTCTGATTGTACAAAAATATGGTGGATCTTCAGTAGCCGATCTGGATAAGGTAAAATCGGTAGCTTGCCGGATAAAATCCTATGTGGATCAAGGACATCGCTTGGTGGTGGTGGTTTCAGCCATGGGAAAAACCACCGACCGGCTGATGGAAATGGCACGAGAAATACACCCTTCGCCACCCGATCGAGAATTAGACATGCTTCTATCAACCGGGGAACAGGTATCTATTGCCCTGCTTTCCATGGCGCTCAATGCTTTAGGTCAGGAAGCGATAGCTCTGACCGGCGGGCAAGCCGGCATTCATACCTCGAATTTCCATACCAAGGCGAAGATTATAACCATCGATCCCCAAAGGGTTTTTCGTCACCTTGATGAAAACAAGGTGGTCATTGTCGCTGGCTTTCAGGGGATGAGTTCGGATTATGATATCACGACTTTAGGTCGTGGAGGGAGCGATACTACTGCTTGTGCCTTGACGGCAGCTTTATCTGCTGAATATTGCGAGATTTTTACCGATGTAAATGGGGTATATACTGCTGACCCAAGGATAGTGCCCCAAGCCAGGAAAATCAATCGGATATCTTATGATGAGATGTCCGAGATGGCGAATTTAGGTGCCAAGGTATTACAAATTCGTTCAGTTGACTTTTCTCAGGTCTATGGTGTAAGAGTCCAGGTGCGGAGTACTTTTTCTCAGGAAGAAGGGACGTGGGTGGAAAAGATGCGATCGATGGAAGATGTTAAAGTGAGGGCGATTACCCATAATGGAAATGTTGTCAAGGTGGTTTTTCTCGAAGTTCCCGATCGACCGGGTATCGCAGCCCTTATTTTTAAAGAGTTGGCTGATTGTTCAGTTTCGGTTGATATGATTATTCAAAGCGAAGGTCGAGAGGATAAAAAAGACGTAGCCTTTGTCATATCCCGAGAAGATGTAAATCGCTTAAAAAAAGTGGTGGATAATTTAAACCGGAAGATTCAATTCAAAGGAGTCAAACTGGATGAAGCGGTAGCGAAGATTTCCATCGTTGGAGCGGGTATTGCCAGCGATCCCAATATTGCCTATCGAATGTTCCACGTTCTTTCTGAGCAGGAGATTAATATTGATATGATCAGTACCTCGAATTTGAGAATATCATGTTTAATTCCCAATTCGAGTATCAATGAGGCCGTACAGGCGCTTCATAAAGAATTTATCGAAGATGAGGAGGTCTCTATCCATGAAGAGTTATAATGTCGCGGTAGTCGGAGTAACCGGAGCAGTTGGTCAGGAAATGTTAAGAATTCTTGAAGAAAGAAATTTTCCGGTTAAACGATTAAAACCGCTGGCATCACAGCGATCGGCTGGAAAGATCGTTACTTTTTGTGGTGAAAAGATCCCAGTCGAAGTTCTGTCGGCGGAAAGCTTTCAAGGAATAGACATCGCATTGTTTAGTGCCGGAGCATCGATAAGTAAGGAGTTTGCTCCTCTCGCTGGCCAAGAGGGGTGCATTGTTATTGATAATTCATCGGCATTTCGTCAGGACCCCAATATTCCATTGATTGTTCCAGAAGTCAATCCCGATGCCGTTATTGATTATAATAAGAAAAATATTATTGCCAACCCAAATTGTACGACAATTGTCACAGTTGTTCCTTTGAAACCGCTTCATGATTATGGAAGGATCAAAAGAGTCGTGGCGTCAAGCTATCAAGCTGCTTCCGGTGCCGGTGCCAAGGCAATGCAGGAATTAGAAGACCAAGTGAAAGAGTATGCTTTTGGTCGAGAGATGGTAGCCGGAGTTTTTCCCTACCAAATTGCTTTTAATCTTATTCCTCAGATCGACGTATTTCTGGATAATTTTTATAGCAAAGAGGAAATGAAAATGGTTTGGGAAACTCAAAAAATCATGGGTGAGCCTGATATACAACTGACGGCAACCTGCGTCCGGGTTCCAGTGCTCCGTGCTCATTCGGTATCGATGAATATTGAAACTGAAAAGAAGATCACTCGAGATAAGGCTATCGAACTTCTTTCTGCTTTTCCAGGGGTGACCGTTCAGGACGATCCGGCCAATCGAGTTTATCCCATGCCCTGGTTAGTTTCTGGAAAAGATAACTGTTATGTTGGGCGAATTCGTGAAGACATTTCTTGCCCCAACGGATTGAATTTCTGGGTAGTTGGCGATCAAATCCGTAAAGGTGCAGCTCTTAACTCTATACAAATTGCCGAATTGCTGATTGAAAAAAAATTAGTATAATAATTCAGGAAAAAAGTGCGAGAGTGGCGGAATGGCAGACGCGCTGGACTTAGGATCCAGTGGAGAAATCCGTAGGGGTTCAACTCCCCTCTCTCGCACCAGCTGAAATAAAGATCTTCAGTAATCTTCCCTGAAAACCCGATCTTTGTCGACATGCCATGGCATGTCGAATCCAAGCTTTCACCCTCATCCTCTCCTTCTCCCATCAAAGGAGAAGGAATTATAGTAATACGTCATCCTGAGCCCTCGCTTTGTGAGGGCGCGAGGATCTCATCTAACACTGCCGATGTCATCCTGAGCGGTGTTTTTCCGCGTGAGGATCTCATCTTTTATATATCTTTGTTTTTTAAAAATACTTTAAAGGATGAGATTCTCACGTTGCACAATACGCTCCTCAGAAAATGACTGAGTGGGTGGATGAGATTCTCACGTCATCCGGAAAAATACACCGGACTCTTCAAAATAACAGAGAAAATATCGCCCCCTCACCCCCTCTCCCCACCAGCTTTTTTATCCTCATCTGGTACCACAAAAGTGGTATGAGGATCTAACCTATTAAATTTTCTTTATAAAAACCGACTTCAACCTAACCTTGATTTTTTTTTCAGAAAGCTTACAATAAAAAAATGACTAAAAGCGGTTTCAGAGAATATAACAGAATATTACAGGCAATATTATGAGAATAACTATTGAAGAGGTAGCTAAAAGAGCTGGAGTTTCCAAAGCAACTGTCTCGAGGGTTCTCAACAACAAATCCTGGGTTGCTCCCGAAACCCGTCAAAAGGTTTTAAAAGCTATCGAGCAGCTGAACTTTTCACCCAGTGAATTTGCCAAGCGGCTCGGGAGTCACAGCGAGCGCTTGGGCATTGTTGGAGCTCTTATTTCTGAATCCTACTACGGATCCTTGTTCGACAATTTCCTTTTATTTGAAATACTCAAAGGCATTGGAGAAATTGTTGACGAACATCGTGAAAGCTTACTACTCAAAACCATCAAATATGCTGATCATCAAAAAATCAGAGAAAAGAAGAGTTTTTCTTTTTATGGCAATCAGAAGATAGTTGATGGAATTATTATTGCTGGGATACCGGTTCGTGAACAATTGATAAAAGATCTGATTTTAAAAGGTCATCTGCTGGTTACGATTGGGAGATACCAATCGGCACCTTATCGGGTTTTGGTTGATAATTATGGTGGTTTGTATAAACTAACCGACTATCTAATCAGTCTGGGTCATACCAAAATCGCTCTTATCAGTGGCCCCCTTGAGTTTTATTCTTTTCACGATAAATTATTAGGATTCCAAGATTCATTAAAAAACCATGGAATAGAAGTCGATCCCAAGCTGATTATTGAAGAAAAAGGCGATCCGACTCAAGGTGGGTACTGGGGAATGGAGAAAATACTAACTTTTAAGGAACAGCCTACGGCAGTTTTAGTCACCGATATGAATATGATGGCTGGCGTTTTTCGCTACCTTCAAGAGAGAAAAATTCGAGTTCCTGATGATATTTCCATAGCCGGATATCGAGGGGAAGATTTTAATTCGTTATTTACTAAAAGTGTAACCCGAATAAAAATTGGCGAAAGAAATATCGGTCGGGTAGCAGCACGGTTACTTTATGATATTTTGAACAATTTAGTTGGATCTCGCATGGATATCACTCTTTCAACCGAGCTGGTTATAGGTGAAACCTGTAAAAAATTAGAATAGTCAGGAGAAGAGAGTTGAATTAAAATGGTTTTTCCATTAGCAGGAGATAGGAAAACCAAGTTGAAAGTACCATCTTTAGAATCTATTTAAAGGATTCTTGGCCAATGATGTCACAGAGCATGCTTCGATTGATTGTGGAAAGAAAAGAACAGGGTGGGTGAGAATGATTGATGAGAATAAAGTCAAGATTGAATATTTCGATGTTAATGCTGGTTCCTATCATAGCGTTGTTGGTGGTGGTTATCGTTATCCCTGGGATATGGGCGATTATTTTAAGTTTTACCCAATATACGCCAGGTAATGTTCCGATTTTTAACGATATCCAAAATTATGTTCAAATTATTCGAGATCGGTTTTTCAAGAATGCTTTAGCAAATAATTTAATTTTTGTGGTAGTGGTCGTCGCTTTAGAATTTATCATTGGATTGGGAAGCGCTTTGTTATTGAACCGAAAGTTTCCCCTCCAAAAACTTTGGGTTTCATTGCTTATCGCCCCTTATTGCATCAGCGAAGTTGTAGCGTGTGTTATGTGGAGATATATGCTTGATCCGAGCTACGGATTTGTAAATTATGCTCTTTCTTTCCTTGGTTTGGGACCAATTGCCTGGTTTGGGACGGTAACTTCCTCTTTTATTGGCATCATCATTGTTACAGTTTGGAAAAATTTCCCTTTTATAATGATTATTGCCTATTCGGCCCTGACCGCCATGCCCCAGGAAGTGATCGAGGCTTCAAAAATCGATGGGGCAAATCGCATACAAACCTTTCGATTCGTAGTGTTTCAACTGATCAAACCCGCTCTGTTGGTTGGTTTAACCTTTAGGATAATTTTTGCTCTTCGAGAATTTGGGATAATCTGGATTCTCACTGAGGGTGGTCCAGCAGGAGGAACGGAGATTTTGCCCATTTATCTTTATCGCCAAACCTTTCGGTATTATGAATTCGGAAGGGGAGCAGCCACAACTACCATCATGCTAATAGTAACCATATTGATTTCGATTCCTTTAGTGAGAAGGATCTATAAAGGGATGTATGAAAAGATATATTAAAACCCACCCGATTTCGATGGCAAGGAGTGAAAAAAAATGATAACCCACAAGAGAAGAAACTTGCTCATAGAAAAAATTCTTCCCGGCATTTTGTTAGCCATTGTGGTAATGTGGGCTTTCTTTCCCATTGTCAATGCGATCATAGGCTCATTAAAAATGCCCCTCCATATCTGGGATTTCCCGCCAAGATTTTTTGGTCCTTTTTACTCTCTCACCAATTATCAGGAACTGGTCAAAGATTGGCCACAATATTTCGGCAATTTGGTGAATAGCCTTATCGTGACTTCTGGAACAGCTTTGGTGGTGATTCTTTGTTCGATATTCGGAGCTTACGCTTTTTCTCGTTTTTCTCACCGCCTGGTGAGGATGTCAACCCTATTTACGATTATCATCAGAATGATTCCTCCCATAATTGTGGTCATACCATTATTTCCAATTTTTAATACTTTTGGTTTAGTTGATAAACATATCACTCTCATCATGCTCTATGCTGCCTTCATGGTGAGCATTACCACGTTGCTGATGAAGACCTTTGTTGATGATGTACCGGTCGCCTTAGAAGAGGCAGCGCTCATCGATGGATGTTCAAGGTTTCAGGCCTTTTTAAAGATCACGATTCCGCTATCGGCACCAGGTATTGTGGCAGCGGTTATTTTCACCGCAATCTTCGCTTGGAATGAGTACTTATTTGCCTTTATTTTTACCAGTAGAAGAGCGGCCACCGCACCGCTCATTTTATCTGAATTTATGGGATCTTTCATGGGAGTTGAGTGGGGAATGTTATTGGCAGCGGCGGTGATTCACCTTATTCCCATGTTGATTCTTACCTGGATGGTACAAAGTTATTTGATCAAAGGGATGAGTTTTGGAGCAGTCAAGCAATAGACAAAGAGAAAATATTTCATATATCTGGAGGGAGTATTCATGGAAAAGGTTACATATACTCAGCAAGCCGTTGTAGAAGAAACCGATGTATTAGTGGTTGGAGGTGGCACGGCTGGTCTTGCCAGTGCACTGGCCTCAGCCAGAAAGGGAGTGAAAACAACTCTGGTTGAAAATAGCGGCAACTTAGGAGGCATGGCAACAATTGGGCTGGTTGGGCCATTTATGACTTGTTTCAGTAGCGATGGCAAGGACCAAATTGTAAAGGGGATTTTCGATGAAGTGGTTCGCAGAATGGAGAAAAAGGGAGGAGCTATCCATCCTGCCAACATACCAGCTTCCAGTCCCTATTCTAGTTTTCATCAAATCGGACATGACCACGTGACCCCTTTTGATCCCAATGTCTTCAAATTGGTTGCTTTTGAGTTATGCCAGGAAGCTGGAGTTAGATTAAAACTCTATTCTCGATTTTTAGGAACCCAGGTTTCATCTGCCGGCGAAGCGTCCAGCATTCGAGAGGCTTTTATTGCCAACAAATCAGGAATACAGGCAATTCGAGCTCAAAGATATATAGATTGTACCGGTGATGGTGATGTTGCCGCCCAAAGTGGAGTTCCCATGGAAAAAGGAAGAGACCTGGATAAAAAAATGCAGCCGTCGTCGCTTTTCTTTCGAATTGGGAATGTCGATTCTCAAAAGCTGATCACTTTTGTTCGAAAAAGTTACCCAGTGGGAAAAGATGAAGATGGTTTCTTAGAGATCATCAAAAAAGGCAGAATAGAAATGAATTACTCAGTCCCACACGACCGGATCGGTCTTTATCAAACCACCCGATGGGACGAATGGCTCATCAATCACACCAGGATGCTGGGGGTTGACGGTACCAACGTTGAGGATTTGACCCGGGCTCATATGGAAGGACAAAGGCAAGTTTTTGAAGCCTTGGAATTCATGCGCCGTTTTATTCCAGGGTGTGATAACGCTGAAGTCGTCGAAGTAGCCGATCAAGTTGGTGTCAGAGAAAGTCGACGTATCCAGGGTGAATATGTATTAAAAGTGGAAGATGTCTATAATTGTGTTCCTTTCGATGACTGTGTAGTTGCCGCTGGGTTCCCGGTTGATATTCATGATCCAGCTGGTTCTTTTGGTTTATTTGAACCACCCCGAGGACACCATTACGAAATTCCCTATCGATGTTTGCTTCCTCTCAAAGTTGATAATCTTTTGGTAGCAGGACGATGCGTATCGGCAACTCATGAGGCTCTCGGTGCCATTCGGGTAATGCCTTTTTGCTTTGGTATGGGCGAAGCAGCGGGAACAGCTGCTGCCATATCTATTCAAGATGGTGTTATCCCTAAAAAAGTTGATACGAAAAAATTGCAAAAAGTCTTAGCAGAGCAGGGTGCATTTATCCCTCGAATCAGTCAATAGAAAGAAAATTTTATATTTAATCCTTTTTTGCTATTCGGAATGAGGGTTGGTTTTTCAAGGAGGGTAAGTAATACGAAAATAACTGGGAAGGGGGTGTTTAGGTAAATAGTTGATGAGAAGAGCATTTTAAGAGTTATTGTGATAATACCGTTTTGTTTCACGGTATTCAGATCAAGGAAAGGAAGGATTAATGATGCATAACAGTAAAATTTTACATTATATGTTGGTTGCTTTGGTTGTGATATTCAGTGTTTCGTTTGGAGCAATCGCTCAGGATAAAATCGAGCTGATTATTATTGGACATCAAGTCCATTTAAATGCTGCCTCATCTCAAGAACCAAGCGCTAAAGGGGATAATTTGATTGAAGAATTTGAAGCTCTTCATCCTAATGTGAAAGTCGTTTACCAAACCTACCCTAACCCAAAAACCCAGGAAAAGCTGAATCTTCTTGGTCCTCTCAACCGAACTGAAGAAGATATCATCCATGTTCTTGATCCCTGGTTTGTGCCCCGGGTAGCCAATTTCCTCGAACCGTTGGATAAATATTTAGCAGAAAAACCCTTGGAAGATTATCCCAATGATTATCCTGAAGGTCTTCTTTCGGTTACCAAGATAAAAGACGTTCCTTATGCTATTCCAGTTCGAGTTGTTTATAACGGGATACAGTGGTTCAACCAGAAAATATTGGATGAAATCGGAGTGGCTTATCAACCAACAGTAACTGGACCAGAACTTTTTGATATTGCCAAGAAGGGCACATTTACTCGCTCCAATGGAGAAAAAGTTTTTGGTTATGCCTGGAGAGGTGTTATTGGAAGTATTTTTGAAATATTCGATCGCTGGGCACGATATTTTGGTTCTCGGTTGATAACTGATGACTTAAAACCAGCCGTGAATACTCCAGGAACCATCGAAGGCCTGTCCTATATGCAAAAATTTTACCAGGAAGGAATCGTTCCACCGGATGTTCATACCTATGAATATGCCGAAGAAGTAAAATTGTTTATGGAGAATCGTTCAACGGTCTATGATGGGAACACCAGCTATGGAGTCACTTTTAATGATCCAACCAAATCCAACATTGCCGGGGCGGCAATGTTGACTAAGTCTGAGTTGCCTCCTGACCTGCAAGCCCAGGGTCCTCACCACGGTTCAGCTGCTCTGTGGTCGATGGCAATTTTAAAAGGCTCTCAGAAAAAAGACCTGGCCTGGGAATATATTCGATTCCTGGCTTCTAAAAAAGGTGCTTTGAGCATGGGTCTTTCTGGAAACACCCCAGTTCGAGTTTCGACCTTGAATTCGGACGAATACGTTCAGAATAACCCAGCAGCTCAAATGGAAGCTTTAGTCGCACCTTATGCTGAAGTTTATTGGCCACCTTTTGATCGATCAAATGAAGCCATTGACTTGATCGGAAATTACTGCCACGATGTTATCTTTAGGGGTCAGCCAGTACAGGAAAGCATGGACCAGCTTGCCAAGGAATTAGAGGCACTGTTACCGTAATACTTCAATAGGTTGTGAGGTTGCTTTGATCCCCGTCTTTTTAAAAGGCGGGGATAACTTTTATTGAACGTTAAAGACTGTATTGGTGAATGATTATAGGTATGAGGTGTTAGAAAAAAGATTAGAGAAAAGACTTTATCATGAAATAAAAAGGAGATTGAGCAATCTATTTCCAAAATGAGCTGAAGTTCATAAGGGAGGAAAAATTAATGCCAAGAAAAACCTTCACGATATCAAAAGATGTCATAGTAATTGGTGCAGGACCTGCTGGTTGTGCCGCTGCTATTGCCAGCGCACGAAACGGCGCTCAAACTCTTTTGCTGGAAAAAAACGGCATATTAGGTGGTATGGCCACTGCTGGTATGGTGAAGCCATTTATGACCAGTTACGTTAGGAACAAAAAGGTAATCGATGGTATTTTTGGAGAAATAGTTCAAGGCATGCATTCACTGCACGCAGCTCTTGGCCCCTTTGCTTGCCCAAATTTTGAAAATCCCAACAAGAGAGATCGGGTCATTAGAAAAAATAGCCAACAAGACACTCATGGAACCGGCGGACATATCACGGTTTTTGATCCGGAGATATTGAAATATTTACTGGTTGTGGAAACGGAAAAAGCCGGGGTTGAATTGCTCCTTCATACCTTGGTCACCGATGCCGTCTTAGAAAATAAAAGAATAAAAAATATCGTTGCTGAAACCAAGTCAGGACGTTATATCTTCACTCCCAAAATCGTCATTGATGCCAGTGGAGATGGTGATGTTGCCGCTGCAGCAGGTTTTGATTACGTTCTCGGCCGGGAAGAAGATGGAGTATGTCAACCAGTTAGTGTCATGTATACCCTGGGAGGAATTGATACCGAAAGAGCCCGTGAATATATTTTGCAAAATCAAGACCAGTTTGAATGGTTGTCAATGCCTACCCTAAACGAACCGGTTTTGCCCACCTACGAATCGAAACAGCTGGCCGGATCGGGATTTTTTAATATTATTGCCGAGGCCAAGGCTAAAGGAGAGCTGGAATTAGGTCGAAATCAAGTCACCTTTTTTACCGATTTAAGAAGAGGAGAATGGACGATAAACGCGACCAGAGTTAATAGAATCAATGGGAATTTTGTTGAAGATTTAACTCATGCCGAAAAATCAGCACGAAAGCAGGTGTATTCTCTCACCGAAACCTTGAGAAAATACGTTCCTGGTTTTGAAGATTGTTTTATTCTCGCTTCATCGAGTGTGATTGGAGTGAGGGAAAGCCGAAAAATCATCGGTGAATATGTTCTCACTCGTGAGGATATCGTTGAAGGGAGAAAGTTTACCGATTCAGTTTGTAAAGGATCATTCCCCATTGATATACATGATCCTTTTGGAGACAAAGGAACTTGGATTGAGCTGGATGATGCCTATACTATTCCCTATCGGTCACTTATTCCAAAGGGTGCCGACAATTTGCTGGTTGCTGGTCGGTGCATTTCCGCAACTCATGATGCCCAGGCATCAACTCGGGTAATGCCGACCAGTATGGCAATCGGCCAAGCAGCAGGAACTGCTGCCGCCCTTTCTCTAAATAACTATATTGAAAAACTTCCCAATCTTGATATCAAGCTATTACAAAATACCTTAAAACAACAAAACGTCATTTTGTAACCAATCATAGTTTTTAAAAATGAAGTAAGGGGTGAGTTGTGAGCAGTGAGAAACAACTTGTTCATTCTTATCACCCCCTCTCACACTCGCCCCTTCAGTTTTTTTGCTAGGAGGAAAAACACTTTTTCCTTTTTTCTTCTTCCCTGGTGGGAGAGGATTAAGGTGAGAGGGTAACTCATTTTCATCCTCATTTGGTGCTGTTGAATAACATGAAGGTCTATCCTGTAAATATCATCAATAAATTCTTTAATCCGTCATCCTGAGGCTTCGTTTTTCGAAGCCGCGAGGATCTCATCTGACATCGAAGGTGTCATCCTGAGCGGTGCTTTCCCGCGCGAGGATCTCATCTTTTATATTTCTTTGTTTTTTAAAATATTTTAAAGGATGAGATTCTCACGTCGCTTCGCTCCTCAGAATGACGGAGAGGCCGGATGAGATTCTCATGTCGTCTGACCAAAAAACGGTTGGCCTCCTCGTAATGGCAGTTATAAGAAAAATATTTTTCTTTATCATCTCAAACCGTGAAGCAGTATAAGGGGCCTTTTTCCAGAAAGAGTTATGGAAAGAGAGAAACAATTTCCATATTTATCGGATCACGCCATTCAGAATGGGAATGGATTATTGAACATTTCCGATAATTTTATAGAATCATATTCAGATATTATTCAAAATAGGTTAAACTATTACCTTAAGTTGGAAATAAAAAGCAATAGGGGTGCTTCATTATAGCACCCCTATTTTTAACCTATCTGGTGGTTTGGTTAATCAATACCAAAAGCTCAAAAGGTTAAGAAAAATTTAAATGAGTGTCGTCTTAAAACACCGGGTGAAGAAATGAAATCAAAGTTTGGCTCAATATTCAAAGGTGAACTAAAGAATTCTTTAGGAAGCATAATTCTCCTTCTTTCTCTGGTTATACTCTGGGACCTGTATCTCTATCTCCGTCGGGATTCATGGGATATAACCCTGGTCTTTGTTTTAAGTTTTCTTCCTATCATTTTCCTTCCCTTTTATGCCTTGGTCAGTGGGTTTTATATGCTTCGAGAAGAATGGCGGAAGAAAACTATTACGCACCTTCTTTCGCTGCCGGTGAAAGGGATTACCCTGACCAGCATTAAACTACTTACGATATGGATCGAAACGGTTATCTTCATTGTAGTGATATTTATCGGAGTCATTATGTTTAGTAAGATTGCCCTTTTAGAACCCATTCCCAATCAAGTTTTGTGGCAGCTCGGGATAATTTTATCGATCATTTCTATCCTGGTGGCAATTTTAAGCCAGTTTGCCTATTTGGTTGGGCGTGTATTTCGTTATGGAGGGTGGTTAATCAGCATCTGGACCTTCCTTGTGACCGGTTGGGCTATAATCCGTTATTCTGGGCTGCTTGTTCCTTACCTTTCCTTTGTTCCCAACTTCCAGTTAAATGGTTGGTTTCTTTCTGGAATTTGGCAGTATTTAGGAGACGTCACCGCTCTTCAAGCCATCAAAATCCACGGACCAACCACGCTGGCATTCTTTCTGAGCTTTTTCGTCATCTTTCTGTTGGGTTCCTGGATTTTGGAAAAATATGTCATTGTGCCAACGGGGGAAATAAAACATGAAAGCGAGTAAAGTATTACTGCTTCTATTGATCGGGCTGACTTTCCTTTTTATATTTGATTATTCCCGAGGTGGAATTCATAAAATTGGACCTCAATTAAGCCAAATAATTATCCTTCCAGCCCCAGCCGGCAACATCAAGGCTTTGGATGATGATTGGTTTGGGAAGTAAGAGAGTTTTTGTTAAGGAAAAATAATACAGTGAGTCATAATCAATTCTATTTGGAAGCTTTTGGAGATTTAAATAAAAAGATGTGGAGAAGATGGGTTTAAATTATATCTAATTTATTTTCATTATAAGCAATGGTTTCCTGCATAATGATCTAATTAATCTATCAATTTTTTTTCCAGAATCTCAGTTCTACGGCTTTAAAAATTCAAGAATCAAGACTTGACACCCCAGATCCTTCTTTAAAACGACAAAAAATTCATTGGATAAACCAAAAAAGGGTAGACACATCGGTCTTCCCCTACAATAATAACAAAAATATACTGGGGCCAGGTCTTGATTCTTGAATTTTATAAAGCTGTGGTATTGATGAATTGAGCAAGTGAGAAAAACGAAAAGATGAGATCCTCGCGCCCTTAAATACTGAGGGGGAGAGGGCGCGAGGGGGAGAAAAAAGAAAAGACAAAAGGGCTCAGGATGGCGGTATTTATAAATCTTTTGTAGGGGCTTGATTTATCATGCTCGTCGTTTTTCAAATCAGGTTAAATATTAGATTATTTTTTGACTGTTTACAGTATTACCTTGATAAGAATCAATCACCTCCTTTAGCAAAGGAGGGATAAGGGGGAATTCGAAATTTTTTATTTTGCTCAGGATTCATTGCTCGCGACTCACTGTTTTTAGGAATGGGATTGCCACTATATCCAACCAAAGAACGGTTAGAATCCTCACAATGACGGATTGGGTTGATGAGATTCTCACAGCCAAAGGAACGAGGGGGATTATGGCGGAAAGCGCCGAGGGAGAGGGGGAGAATGGAAAACGAAATGGAAACAATTTAAGAGCTTGAGTTGCATGGTGATTTGAATATATTTATAATATCTCTGAATGTCATTAGTAAATTTTATTGTAGAAATGTGTTGGATTTTATACCTCGATGATGGAAATCGAGGTATATTTTTTCTATTTACTTTGAGGTTGATTCGAGCTGGGAATAAACTCATCTCTTAGTGCATTTCACATAATTGGTAAATAATGGTAAAATCTTCAGGTTATATGAGATGATCGTCCTTCTTTTGAGTTCATATAGAGAGATCGGTTCTCTGCCTTCAGAGGGATAATATAATTCGATTTTCAGATTGGAAAGGTGGAAGTAGCATGGTTCAATTTAAAAAGGAAGAAAAGGAAAAACATCTTTATGAATACGAAATAACCATTGAAGAGGAAAAAGTCCAGGAGAAACTGGAAAATATTTATAAAGAGGCGAGTCTTCGAGTAGCGGTTCCTGGCTTCCGGAAAGGGAAAGCCCCACGGGCTATTCTCAAGGCTCATCTCAATCAGAATTTTATCAAGGACGAATTAGCTCGAAGCTTAGTTCCCGACGCTCTGAGTAAGGTGATCAAAGAAGAAAACCTTACTCTTTTTGGTGAACCGGATATTGATCTGGTAACGGTGGAAGAAGGACAACCGCTGGTTTTTAAAGCTTTAATATTAGAAAAACCCCAAACTACCCTGGCGAACCTGGAAGATATTGAAGTCCGCAAATATAAGGTAGTGATTCGCGATTCTGATGTTGAAAAAGAGATCGAAGGGATCCAAAAATCAAGAGGGTTGTGGAAAGAAAAAGAAGACCTTCCAGTTGAAACTGGTGATATGGTTAAGGTAAAAATAGAGGACAAAGAATATGCGGTCATGGCATCGTTTTCTGATGATGAATCGGTATTGAGCCGAGTAGTCATCGGGTTGAAAAGGGGTGAAACGGGAAAATTTCGCCCTCAGGAAACTGAAGCCGATAAACCTGCCGAAGAGGTGGACTTTACCGTGATCGAGATTATGAAAAAAGAAATTCCAGAATTGAACGAGGAATTTTTAACCCAACTCAATCCCGAATTGAAGTCTCTTGATGATTTACGATTGAAAACCAGGGAATCTTTGGAGAAATGGGCCGAGGATTTGGTGCAGATCCGTATGGAGAAGGAAGCAGTGGCATTGCTCGCTAAAAAATCTGAAGTAGTGGTTCCCAGTGTTTTGATTGACCATGAAACCAAGCATCAGATCGATCATTTTATTGAACACATTCAAAAAGACGGAATGACCTTAGAAAAATACATGGAAATAACCAATACCGATTTTGAGAGCATTGAAAAAGATTTCCGAAAACAGGCTCTTTGGCAGTTGAAAAAAATGTTTGTTCTTCAGGAGTATGCCGATAAAAATGGTATTTCGGTTGGAAAAGAAGAAATGAATGAAGAGATGGAAAGGATTGCCCAGAGAACGGGAAAAGAAGTCGAGGATGTCAAACAAATTTTAGAGAAGAATAATAAGATGGACGATTTAATGGACCAGAAGCTCCAGCAGAAATTGATTTTAGATATCCTGCAAAAGGTGAAGACCAAGGAATTAGAAGAACCGATCAATATCGATCAGTGGAAAGCTCTTGAAGATCCAGAAGAGGAGATGGTGGAATAATGCAGGATTTAAAAAATAATTATTTAGTTCCTATCGTTGTTGAGCAAACTCCGCGGGGAGAAAGGTCCTATGATATCTATTCCCGCCTGTTAATTGATCGAATCGTTTTTCTTGGGACGGAGATCGACGATGTGATCGCCAATCTTATCATTGCCCAACTGCTCTTTCTCGATGCTCAAAGTACTGAAAAAGATATTAATCTTTACATTAATAGTCCAGGAGGATCAGTGTCTTCGACACTGGCTATATATGATACGATGCAGTATCTGAAATCGGATATTTCAACGATTTGTATTGGAATGGCTGCCAGCGGTGGAGCAGTGATTCTGGCTGCCGGCACCAAAGGGAAGAGAATGGCTTTGCCCAATTCACGGGTGATGATACACCAGCCCTTAGGTGGAGCCCAGGGTCAGGTGACGGATATTGAAATTCAAGCCCGTGAGATGATTAAAATTAAAGAAAAACTCAATAGTATTTTGGCTAATCATACTGGCCAACCATTAGATAAAATAAAAAAAGATACTGAACGGGACTATTTTATGTCGGCAGAAGAGGCACAACTTTACGGCTTGGTTGACCAGGTTATCATTCCAAAAAAAGAAAGAAAAGGAGAAACAGGCGGGAATGGCACGTTATGATAATGAAAAAGGAGAAATCCGCTGTTCTTTTTGCGGGAAACCGCAGGCGGAGGTAAAAAAACTGATTGCCGGCCCCGGAGTCTTCATTTGTAACGAATGCATTGACCTTTGTAATGATGTGATTCGTGAAGAAACCAAGAACAACAAAAAGCAGCCGGAATTCAATTTGGGAAAATTGCCGACACCGATGGAGATGAAAAAATTCTTGGATCAATATGTCATCGGACAGGAAAGAGCCAAGATCACCCTCTCGGTTGGAGTCTATAACCATTATAAGAGAATTCTTTTTTCCCTTGAGGAAGATGAAGTTGAAATTGAAAAAAGTAACATTCTATTGATTGGGCCAACTGGTTCAGGAAAAACTCTTTTAGCCCGAACCTTGGCCAAGATGTTGAACGTTCCTTTTGCAATTGCTGATGCAACCACCCTTACTGAGGCGGGTTATGTGGGCGAAGATGTTGAAAATATCTTGCTTCGCCTTTTGCAAAACGCTGAA
This sequence comes from Candidatus Atribacteria bacterium ADurb.Bin276, assembly GCA_002069605.1. Classification (NCBI taxonomy): domain Bacteria; kingdom Pseudomonadati; phylum Atribacterota; class Atribacteria; order Atribacterales; family Atribacteraceae; genus Atribacter; species Candidatus Atribacter allofermentans. The sequence continues at coordinate 27,568 of MWBQ01000035.1, read as the reverse complement.
TTTAACTTAAAAAAAGCCGAAAAGGGAATAATCTACATCGATGAGATTGATAAAATTGCTCGGAAATCTGAGAATCCTTCAATTACCCGTGATGTGTCGGGAGAGGGAGTGCAGCAGGCCTTGTTGAAGATTTTGGAGGGTACCATTGCCAATATTCCTCCCCAAGGGGGGAGAAAACATCCTCATCAAGAATTTATCCCGATGAATACCGCTAATATTCTGTTTATTTGTGGTGGAGCTTTCGTTGGATTGGAGCGGATTGTTGAAGCTCGGATGAAGGAAAAGAAAATCGGTTTTGGAGCTTTTGAAGCCAACCAGACCAAGCTTCAGGAAAATCCTTTAATTGACGTACAGCCGCATGACCTGATGAAATTTGGTATGATTCCCGAGCTGGTGGGGAGAATTCCCATCATCTGTGCTTTGGATGAGCTCAATGTAGAGGATTTGGTACGGATTTTAACCGTACCAAAAAATTCCTTGCTAAAACAGTATCAGCATCTTCTCCGCCTGGATGGAGTTGACCTCCGTTTCACCGATGGCGCCTTAAAACAAATAGCCATTGAGGCCATGGAAAAAAAGACCGGGGCTCGTGGTTTGCGGGCTATCATGGAAAAGTTGATGACCAAAGTGATGTTTGAATGCCCCGATCGGAAAGATATTAAAAAATTAACTGTTGATAAAGACATGGTCATAAAAAATCAAACCAATGATATTTATGTGGATAATCAACTCATTCAAGATAAGCCAGCCTAAAGAAAGGAATAAAAATGAACAATCGAACACCGATTCCGCAGGTTTATGACGCTTCTCACACTGAGACCAAATGGTATGAGTATTGGGAAAAAAACGGTTATTTTTCTCCAGATCCGCAGCATTCCAACCCTTTTTGTATGGTTATTCCTCCTCCCAATGTGACCGGTTTCCTCCATATGGGTCATGCTCTCAATCTGACTCTTCATGATATTCTCACTCGTTACCGGAGGATGAAAGGTGATCAAACGCTTTGGTTGCCGGGAACCGATCATGCCGGCATTGCTACCCAAAATGTTGTTGAAAAACAGTTGGCGAAGGAAGGATTAGATCGCCATCAACTGGGTCGAGAAGAGTTTATTCAGCGGGTTTGGCAATGGAAAGACCAATACCACGATCGGATTGTAAAACAGCTGAAAAGCATGGGTGCTTCCTGCGATTGGACCCGAGAGCGTTTTACCTTTGATGAAGGATTGTCGGCTGCGGTAAAAGAGGTGTTCGTTCGACTTTTTGATGAAGGGCTGATTTACCGGGGAGAGTATATCGTTAACTGGTGCCCCCGTTGTGAAACGGCCATTTCCGATATCGAAGTTGATTATCGTGATGTTCCATCATTTTTGTATTATGTTCGGTACCCCATCAAGGAGCATCCTGAACAGTACTTGGTGGTTGCTACCACCCGGCCGGAAACCATTTTGGGAGATGTGGCTTTAGCCGTTCATCCCGAAGATGAACGATACCGCCAGGTAGTCAATTCCACTGTTATCCTTCCTATCATCGGAAGAGATATGAGTATCATCCAGGATGAATATGTTGATCCGCAATTTGGAACCGGGGTTCTCAAGGTAACACCGGCCCACGACATGAACGATTTTGATTTGGGGAAAAAACATCACCTTCCGGTAGTTGCGGTTATCGATCCTCACGGAGTGATGAATGAAAATGCTGGGATTTTTGCCGGTATGACTCGAGAACAATGTCGAGAGGCAATTGTCGAAAAGCTGAAGAGTTTGGACCTCATCGAAAAAATTGAAGAATATTCTCATTCGGTTGGTCACTGTTACCGATGTAATACTCAGGTAGAGCCTTTAGTATCCAAACAATGGTTTGTGAAAATGAAAGATTTAGCTCAACCGGCAATCCAGGCAGTTGAAGAGGGTCGGGTTGAGTTTATCCCGGAACGATGGAATAAAATTTATTTTGAATGGATGAATAATATTCGGGATTGGTGTATTTCGCGGCAGATTTGGTGGGGCCATCGGGTGCCGGTTTTTTATTGTCAAGAATGTGGTCATTATTTTGCCGACCGAGGGTTACCCGATCATTGTCCGAAATGCCAGGGAAAGGTAGTCCAGGATGAAGATGTTCTCGATACCTGGTTTAGCTCAGCTCTTTGGCCTTTTTCTACTTTGGGGTGGCCAGAAACAACTCCTGACCTAAAAACCTTTTATCCTACCTCGGTTTTAATCACGGCATTCGATATTATCTTTTTCTGGGTTGCGAGGATGATTATGATGGGATTGAAGTTTATGCAGGATGTTCCCTTTCGAAAGGTTTACATCACTCCCTTGGTCCGTGATGCCTATGGGAAGAAGATGAGCAAATCGTCAGGTAATGCCATCGATCCCTTAGAAGTTGCTCGTCAGCTGGGATCGGATTCTTTACGCTTTGCTCTTGCTTGGTTGACGGTTCAGGGTCGAGATATTCATCTCTCCATGGAAAGAATCGAAGCCTCGAGAAATTTCATGAATAAAATCTGGAATGCTTCCCGCTTTGTCTTGATGAATCTTGAAGAGGACTTTGTTCCGGTCGAATTGAATAATGAAGCTCATCTCAGTTTGAAAGACCGCTGGATAATCTCCAGATTTCAACAAACCATCGAACAGGCCAGCCTGGCTCTCGATGATTATCGATTTGGTGAATATGTCCAGATTATTTATGATTTTATTTGGGGTGAATTCTGTGATTGGTATATCGAATGGAGTAAAAAAGACCTCTACCAGGGAAGTCCGGAAGAGAAAAGGAAAACCCAGTCGGTTTTAGTTCAAGTGCTTTCGGGAATTCTTCAACTTCTTCATCCCGTAGCACCATTTATTACTGAAGAAATCTGGCACTCTTTCCCGATGAGAAATGATAAAGATGCGCTTATCATATCCGACTGGCCAGTTTCGGAAAAACCGTGGTTCAATGACCAGAGTGAAAAAGCTATCGGATCAATCCAGAATTTGATACGAGAAATACGATTTTTAAGAGCAGAACTGGAGATTTCTCCCGCTGAAACCTGTCGGGTGCAGCTTGGTTTTCATCAATCGGATAATCGGGTTATAATCGAGGAACATTTGGGATACATTGAACAACTGGCAAAATGTGAGATAATAAAAACTGATGTTGAAATCTCAAAACCCGGAGGCGCGGTGACTGGGCAAGTTGATGGGATAGATATCTTTTTAATGATCGAAGGATTGGTGGATATTAAGCGGGAACTGCAGCGGTTAAATAAAAAGCATAAAGTTCTTAGCGAGGATGTGGAAAGAATTCAAAAACGTTTTGAAAAACCAGATTTCTTGGAAAAAGCTCCCCAAGAAGTGATAGAAAAAGATCAGATTCGTTTAGAGAAATTATTAAGCGAGGCGCAACGCCTCCAGAAATTAATAGAGGGGATAATGAACCAATGAAGCAATTTCGGAAAAGGCGGGACCCAGTTGAGTTGATTATTCTTCTTCTCGGTGGTTTTTTAGTGGTAATGCTGGCTTTTTTTATGGCGCGGGGAGATTTGGATGCCTATACTCAGCTTCTCCTTCAGGGAGGAGTCAAAGAAGAAACAACTCAAATAGCGGAAAGACCTTTAGTTGGAAGCGATTATCCTGAAGAATTTGAAGAAATAACTACGACCAGTCAAATTCAAAAGGGGTTGATAATTGAAGAAGAGAGAGAAGTGAACCAAGAAAAGCCACAAGTAACTACTGCTCAGGAAGCAGTTTTAGCAACTCCATCACCACCTCCATCTCAACCCAAACCAACGCCGACACCGGTTCCTCCCCAGTCGACACCACCACCGACCGGGAGTTTTTATTTACAAGCGGGGGCATTTTCCAGTGAAGGCAATGCCAATAATATGGTAAATACCCTCAGAGAGATGGGGTTTGGGGCAACCGTTGAAAAATCAGCTAATTTGTTTAAGGTAAAAGTTTACGGTTTTAAAACCAAACAAGAGGCATCTGAAGCGATACAAAAAATCAAGTCGAAAGGAATTGATGCCTTTATCGGTCAATAAGGAGAGAGGTTTCCAATGACCCTACGTGAAATCAAAGACCTTCTACAGGCTGAAATATTAACTGGAGAGGAATTATTAGATATCGAACCGACCTCGATTTGCGGGAGCGATCTTTTAAGCGATGTGCTGGCTTTCACCAAAGAAAAATCACTACTACTTACCGGCCTTACCAATTCACAAGTTATCCGGACAGCTGAAATGAGCGATCTGATTGGTATCGTTTTTGTTCGAGGCAAAAGACCGGATAATGCAACCATCGAATTAGCAACCATCAAAAAAATACCCCTTTTGACAACTCGGCTGCCCATGTTTGAATCCTGTGGGAGATTGTATCAGGGAGGAGCTCGAGGGTGTAGCGAAGTAAAGTAATGGACCAACATCAACCCCACATTGAAATCAAAAAGGAAATTACTGGAGGTGATTTTTCAAACGCTGGAGGAATATCCAGCGAACTGAAAAATATCCTCCAACAAGCTGGTTTACCGCCGCAATTTATCCGACGGGTGGTAATCGCTACTTATGAAGCCGAGATGAATGTGGTAATCCATGCCTATCGGGGAACATTTTCCACATCAATTTATCCTGACCATGTACAAGTGGTTCTTGAAGACGAAGGACCGGGGATTCCTGATGTTGACTTAGCCTTTCAAGAGGGATTTTCAACGGCACCAGCCCATATTCGAGAAATGGGTTTTGGAGCAGGGTATGGACTCTCGAATATGAAGAAGTGTTCAAACCAAATAGACATCCAAACCAAGGTTGGAAAAGGGACCAAGGTAATGATGGTTTTTTGGCTTGATTCATCCCAAGTAGGTTCGTCTGCTCCTGATCAAAAAGAAATGCCATAAAATTTAATTAGGGGAATTCCCACCCGTTTTTTCTCCGACAAAAGAAAAGAGGGTGAAAGTATTGAATCCAGAAATTTTTCATTCCGTTCTTTTAGATGAAGAAAAATGTAAGGGTTGTACTCATTGTATTCGAAGATGTCCAACCGAGGCTATTCGGGTGAAGCGAGGGAAGGCTCGCATCGACGAGGATCGTTGTATCGATTGTGGTGAGTGCATCCGAACTTGTCCCAACCATGCTAAATACGGCCAAACCGATTCACTGGAATTGTTAAAAAATTTTAAATATACGATCGCTTTACCGGCTCCAGCTTTTTATGCCCAGTTTAAAGGGAATCTTTCTCTCGGCAAACTATTGGGTGGCTTAGTTAAGTTAGGTTTTAATGAAGTATTTGAAGTTGCCTGGGCAGCTGAAATTTTAGCCGATGAAATTGATCGATACTTGAAAAAAACCAACCTGGATATTCCCATTATCTCCTCAGCCTGTCCAGCGGTTGTCAGGTTGGTGGAAGTTCAATTTCCCTCGCTGATCGACAATCTCCTTCCTCTTGACTCTCCCTTGGGTTTAGCAGCTAAAATAGCTCGAAAGCAAGCCATGGAAAAAGGCTTCAAGCCCGAAGAAATTGGGGTATTTTTTATTACTCCCTGTCCGGCTAAGGTGATGGAGGTCCGACGCTCAAGTGGAACGCTTGAACGAATTGATGGCGCCATTTCCATGTCGAGTATTTATCCCCGCTTAATCAACGATATCGACAGTCTTCCCGAAGAATCATCTTGCCAACTGGCTTCCTGGAAGGGCATTGGGTGGGCTCGTTCAGGAGGAGAACAAGAATCCCTTGGCGAAGGGGAATATATGGCAGTGGATGGGATTCATAACGTGATTTCAGTTTTTGAAAAGATAGAGATGGGAGAACTCAAAAAAGTTATCTATTGTGAAGCCCAAGCCTGTGTAGGAGGCTGTATTGGAGGAGTTTTTGCCGTCCAGAATCCCTTTATTGCTAAAGTCAACGTTAACCATCTGATCAAAAAGCATTCCACTCCTCAACCTCCAGAAAAACATCAGTTGGAAGAGTGGAGAAAAGAGAAAACTTTCCAAAGAATTCATCCTTATGAAATTCGGGATGTGTTGAAGCTGGATAATGACTATCGTAAGGCGATTGAAAAATACCAGCAAATTGAAAAGATACTGGAAAAACTTCCCGCCCTTGATTGTGGCGCCTGTGGTTGCCCAACCTGCCGATCGCTCGCCGAAGATATTGTAAGAGGAAAAGCCCAAGAGATCGATTGTCCCTTCTTGTTACGAGAAAAATTATGTGAAATATCCAAAGAAATTTTTGATTTAGCCAGTCGCGTTCCTCAAACCATGAGTGAAGAAGGAGGAAAAAAGAAAATTGAAAGTCAGTGACATTGTAAAACCGCTGGAAGCTGAAGTTCTTTGTGAGGGAGACCTCAATAATAGTGAAATCACCGGAGGATATTGTAGTGATTTACTCAGTGATTGTATTGCCAATGCCAGTGAAGGGAGTGTCTGGGTGACCATTCACTCTCATCCCAATATCATTGCCGTTGCGGTATTGGTAGGCATGCCTTGTATTGTTATTAGTAATTTTCAAGAAGTTGATCCCCAGACAATAGAGAAAGCCAAAAAAGAAAAAGTAACCCTTTTGCGAACTTCCTTAACCAGCTATCAAGCAGTGGAGGTGTTAACCAAGATTGGTGTTCACGGAACCAAAAAACATGCCTGAAAGGGTCTACCGTGCCGATCTTCATATCCATAGTGTATTATCTCCTTGCGCCGAACGGGATATGTTACCCCATTGTATTATCTTGGAAGCCTTGGAAAAACATTTAGACATCATAGCTATTACTGATCACAACTCGTGCGAGAATGTGCAAGTCACTATTTCTTTAGGTGAGCAATTTGGGGTTTGGGTCATCCCGGGCATGGAGGTTGAAACCCGAGAAGAGATCCATTTTCTTACTTATTTCCCCACTTATCAACGGATACTTTCCTTCTATCAAGTCCTGCAGCAATTTTTCCAGCCAATTCCTCTTGATGAAAATCTTTGGGGTGAAGAGTGGGTCATTGGCGCTGCCGGTCAGATTGTGGAAAAGAAAAAAGAACTTTTAACCTTTCCTCTTTCGCTTACCGTTGAAGAGCTGTATCAGTTGGTGGTAATTCAGGATGGAATCATAATTCCATCCCATGTCGATCGAAGCGTTTACAGCATTATTGGGGTACTGGGTTTTCTCCCGCCTTATCCCCCCTTTCCAGTTTTGGAAATTTCTTCGGCTTTAGCAACTTCCAACGCCCGTGTGAAGTTGAAGTTAAACAACTGTCGCTTGGTACGTTTTTCTGATGCTCATGCTTTACCTCAAGTTGGTTTGGTTTATACTGAATTTCGTATGGATCGACCCTGTTGGGTGGAGTTTAAAAAGGCAATTAATCAGATGGAAGGAAGAGATTTTTTTCCTCAAGAGTAGTTTGAGTATATATTGCTCCTGAGATTTTCAAGCCCTCTTTATTTTTCCCTTTTTCCTTTTTTATTTTGAAAATAAAGAAAAGAGAAAAGAATTAACGTCATCCTGAGCCCTCGCTTTGTGAGGGTGTGAGAATCTCATCTGACGCCGCCGACGTCATCCTGAGGCTTCGTTTTTTGAAGCCGTGAGGATCTCATCCTTTTCATTATTTTAAAAAAAATAAAAATGAGATTGCTACGTCGCATAAGACGTTCCTCGCAATGACGGAACAGTAAAAAATTCAAATCCCCCTAACCCCCTTTTCTAAAGGGGGAGATTGGTTCTTGAGTATATAATTTTCATCCTTATCTGGAGCTGCTAAGTAGCATGAAGGTCTATCCAAAAAATACCAGAATTGTTGAAAAGTGATCAAATAAAAAAGAAAAAAGCACACCCCCCTGAATCCCCCCTCAATGGGGGAATATATTAAATAATTATAAAGAATGAGATCCTCACGTCGTCCAGCAAAAACACCGGACTTCTAAGAATTTCGCCCCTCGCCCCTTCGACGCCGTTTGCCAAAACCCCCTCAGCCTTCTTCTTGTGCAATAACTACCACAAAAAAAATCAGCAACCGGCAAATTTTTGTAAAAAATTTAAATATTTTTGTAAAAATAGCGTATTGCATTTACAAAAAGAGAGAAGAGTGGTATATTTGTGGTAAATTGTGGGGGAAAGTGGGGAAAAGTGGTTATCAGGAGGGGTCCGATTGCTATTAGGACAATATCGACATTCAGTTGACAATAAGGGAAGACTCATCATTCCCAATGAATTCAGAAAAGATTTATCCAACACCCTCTATGTTACCAAAGGTATTGAAAATTGTGTATTTGTTTTTTCCGAAACAGCCTGGCAGGTTTTAGCAGGGAAAGTTGCATCTCTCCCTATGACCAAGAAAGCAGGGAGAGAATTTGCCCGGATTTTCTTAGCCAATGCCAGTGAAGAAACCATAGATGCTCAAGGACGTATTACTATTCCCCGGCATTTAAGAGAGTATGCAGAAATAGATAAAAAAGTGGTCACGGTTGGAGTTGGAGAAAGAATGGAAATTTGGTCGGAATCGGTTTGGGATCAATATGCCTCAGAAGTCGAAGGAAAATATGAAGATATAACAGAAGAAATTATGGATACGGGGATTTGAGGTGTTTCACTATCATCAGCCGGTTATGGTTGTTGAGGTTATTCAGTATTTGGTTACCGATCCTAATGGCGTTTATGTTGATGCTACGGTTGGTGGTGGAGGTCACGCCAAAGCAATATTGGAAAAAGTTGCTCAACAGGGAGTTTTAGTTGGAATCGATCGTGACCGGGAGGCTATTGATGCAGCAAGGCAAGTGTTGGCCGTTTTTGGAAGCCGGGTAAAACTGGTTCAAGGATCTTTTTCGACGATAGCAGAAATTCTTCATCAAGAAAAAATTGAAACTATTCATGGAGTTTTATTTGATCTTGGCGTTTCTTCTCGACAGTTAGATGCTCCAGAAAGAGGTTTTAGCTTTAGTCAGGATGGACCATTGGATATGAGAATGGATCAAAGCCAGAAAATGGACGCCTGTCAGGTTGTTAACACCTATTCTGAAAAAGAATTGGCTGATATTTTCTTTTATTACGGTGAAGAGCGAAAATCACGTAAAATTGCTCATTCGATTGTAGTTGCTCGCCAGAGAAAACCAATTGCTACAACTGGAGAGTTGGAAAAAATTATTTGGAAATGTAATCCGGGTCGAAGAGGGGGTATTCACCCAGCAACTCGGGTTTTTATGGCTTTACGGATTTATATTAATCATGAATTAGATGAATTACCGAAGGCCTTAGAGAGTGTGGTCCAATTTATGAATGAAGGAGCACGTCTGGTGGTTCTCAGCTATCATTCTCTTGAAGATCGAATTGTTAAAAATTTCTTTCGAAATAGTCAACAACTTGAGGTCATCAACCGCAAGCCTATGATACCTTCTCGGCAAGAAATTCAGTCGAATCCTCGTGCTCGGAGTGCCAGAATGAGAGTCGCTCAAAAGATGATGAGAGAGGAGGGGACTCCAGCTTGAAAAATATTGCCGTATTTTTTTTAATATTCATGGTGAGTATGTCTTTTTTGTATTTGTTACTGCAAGCTGAAATTGTCGAAAAAGGATTTGTTTTAAGTTTAAAGAAAGAACGAATAGAAAGCCTGGTTGCTAATAAAGATCGCATTGAAATTGAAATTTCTCATCTTTCGTCAATGGACCGAATTAAAGAAATTGCCACTAATAAATTAGGTATGGTTTTACCGGAGAGGACGATATTTCTCGCTGCTGCTGATCAAAAAGTTCAGCTTAAGGGGAGTGAGGCAGCGGTTGCAGAATATAGAAATGAAACGGGGTTGAAAAGATGAGCTCCAGAAGATTTGTCCATCGGGCAAATTTTCTGGTGATGATGGTTTTTTTGATTTTAGGATATATTGTTTTTCGAATGTTCGTCCTGCAAGTTGTTGAAGGAAACGAGTATCGGGAAAAAGCCAACATGGTTCGCTTCCGGATGGAAGATCTTCTTCCTGCTCGTGGACAAATTTTAGATCGAAACGGCGAAGTTCTAGCTCGCGATACCGAAGCTATATCAGTATATTGTGTTCCAAGAATGATAGAAAACCCCGAAAGTGCCGCTCAGAAAGTTGCTCCGTTGTTAGGGCTTAGCCTGGAAGAAATACAAGAAAAATTTGAGAGCCGAAAATCCTTTGTATGGTTAAAGCGTCAGGTTCCACTTCACCTGAAAGAAGATTTAGAAAAAGATAAATTAGTCGGTATTGAATGGAATAAAGAGAATAAAAGATATTATCCTCATTCTCCCCACCTCAGCCACATTCTTGGATTTGTTGGTATTGACCATCAAGGGTTGGAAGGGTTGGAGTTTACTTTAAATGAGGAATTGACTGGAAAGATGGGTTATATGACCTTTGAGAGGGATGGAACCGGGAAAGAAATACCTGGAAGCTTAGTCTACTTAAATCCTCAATCGGGACACAACGTTATCCTCACTATTGATCGAACCATTCAGTTTTATATTGAAAAAGCTCTCGATGAGGCCATCGGAAGAACCAAAGCTAAGGCGGGTGTGGTAGTAGTGAATGATCCAAGAACTGGAGATATCTTGGCCATGGCTTCACGTCCTTCCTATGATAATAATCTTTTTAATGACTATTTACCCGAAACCTGGAGAAACTTAGCTGTATCAATGGTATTTGAACCTGGTTCTACCGTTAAACCTCTCATTATGGCTTCGGCCCTTCAGGAAAATAAGGTTTATCTGGGAGAAAGTTTTTATTGTGGTGGTTCCATAATGGTGTATAATCATCGAGTGCGAGACATAAAAAGTCATGGGCAGGAAACACTCGAAGATATCATCATTAATTCCTGTAACGTCGGTACAATACAAATCGCCCAACGACTGGGAGAAGATACACTTTATCGCTACTTGAAAAATTTTGGTATCGGAGAGTCCTGTGAAACCGGTTTGAATGGAGAAGAAATTGGTTTATTGAGGAAGCCTCGCAGCTGGTCGGCGCTATCCATCGGTGCCATCCCCATTGGTCAAGAGATGCTGGTCACCCCAATTCAGCTCTTAAGATCAGTATCGGCCATAGCTAATCGTGGGATTCTTATGAAAGCCCGTTTAGTAAAAAAAGTCATCGATGAAAACGGGAAGGTCGTTCGAGAAGTTCTCCCATCGCCGGTTCAAAGGGTTGTTGATGAAGAAACTGCTGATTTGGTTTTAAACATGATGAAAAAAGTCGTTGATCAGGGAACGGGTAAAAAAGCTGCCATTCCAGGATATGCTATTGCGGGGAAAACCGGAACCGGACAAAAAATTGGAGAAGATGGCCGTTATGCAATTAATCGGTTTTATTCTTCCTTTATCGGATTTTTTCCAATCCCCGAACCACGTTTTGGAATATTGGTGGTTTTAGATGAAGCCCAGGGTGAATACTATGGAGGCGATATCGGAGCACCGGTTTTTCGGGAAATCGCTCAAAACCTTATTCATTATGCTGGTATTATGTCGGAAAATGACGAGGTAACGATCTATTGATTTTAAAAAAACTGTTCAATTTAAATGAATATCTCTATAAAAATATTTTTGATGACCAATTAGAGGTCAGCGGATTGGCTTTTGATTCTCGATTGGTTCGTCCAGGGTGTGTATTTTTTGCTTTTCCCGGTGCTAATACCGATGGGCATCTCTTTATTGAAGATGCCATTAAAAGGGGAGCGAAGGTCATTGTCTATTCCGATCCCAGTTTTTCTTTTCCTACTCATGGGAAGGTATCATGGATTCGAGTTGATGATGAGAGAAAGACCATGGCTCAAACTGCCGCTCGATTCTATGATCATCCCTCCCGGGAAATGAGGCTGTTCGGTATAACTGGTACCAATGGAAAAACCAGCACTTGTTTTTTCCTGCGTAGTATTCTTGAAGAAAATGGCCATGCTTGTGGTCTGATGACCACACCAAAAAACATCATTGGTCCTGATATCTATGAAGCGATTAATACCACTGAAGAGTCGCTGCAAATACAAGCTTGCTTGAAAAGTATGATTAAGATAGGGATTCGTCAGGCGGTTTTAGAAGTTTCTTCCCATGGCTTGGCTTTAGGACGGGTTGAGGGTTTGTTATTCGATACAGCAGTGGTTACTAACTTGGTAGCTGAACACTTAGAGTTTCATAAAAGTTTTGAACACTACTTTTTCAGCAAGAAGAAACTCATCGAAATGGTGGAACAAAATACCCAAAAACCTTACCCTCGTATGGTAATTGTAAATGGAGATGATGAAAACTGTCGAAGAGTCGTTTTCGAAAGCCACCTCCCGCTTCTCACTTTTGGTTTGCAGCCGGAAAACGAAGTGACCGCTGAAGATATCGTATATTTCGTTGATAGGACAAAAATGAAAATAAAAACCCCCTGGGGAACTGAGAAAGTTCAGCTTTCCCTCCCCGGCCAGCATGCAGTTTATAATGCTTTAGCAGCGGCAGCTACGGCTATTTCCTCTGGAATAGAAAGTGAAAAAATTGCTCAAGGCCTTGAGCACACCCACCGAGTTCCAGGAAGGTGGGAGGTAGTTAACGCCGGACAGGATTTTTTGGTTATCGTTGATTTTGCTCACAACTGGCATGGGCTGGAAAATACTCTTTCTTTTATTAAAAAAATGGTTCAAGGGAAAGTCATTACAGTTTTTGGTTGCGGTGGAGAGAGGGATCGGAATAAAAGGCCGATGATGGGGGAAACCGTTGCTCGCTGGAGTGACGTTTGCATTATTACCAGCGACAATCCTCGCCATGAGGATCCACGACAAACCGCTGAAGATGCTATGCAGGGAGTCAATAAATATAAAAAAGAGATTCCGGTGGAATCTTATATTATCCTTGACCGACGTGAAGCAATAGATTATGCATTTTCTTTGGCGAAAACTGGCGATGTAGTTTTTTTAGCCGGGAAGGGCCCAGAACGTTATCAGGTATATCATGATAGAATCATTTGCCATAATGATTATGATGTGGCATTAGAACTTCTAAAAGAGAGAAATTTAGAATGATTTCGAAACCGGATATTATTTTTGCAGCTGGAGCCAAACTTGTCGCTCCGGGAAAACAGGAAAAATTTGATAAAATTATGATTGATAGCCGTCAAAATACCGAATGTGGTTTGTTTGTGGCTATAAAAGGGAAAAAAACCGATGGTCATGCTTATTTAAATGATGCCTGGGACCATGGCGCACGTGGAGCCTTAGTGAGCCAAAAGGTCAATTCTCCCCAAGAATTTAGCCTTTACCTCGTTGATGATACCGTTGAAGCGTTAAAAAATCTCGGGAAATTCTACTCAAAACAGCTTACTGGAAAGAAAATTGCCATAACCGGAACGGTTGGGAAAACGACCACAAAATTTTATTTCCAAAAAATACTTGGCATTCGCTTTCGAGTGGCTGCAACTCCCTTTAGTTATAATACCAATATCGGGGTGTCAGCCTCTTTTTGTAATTTTTCTTCTCAAAACGACTTTTTTATCATTGAAGCCGGAATCAATAAGAAAGGTGAGATGGGTGAGTTAGCCGAAATCATTGATCCGGAAATAGTTGTGTTCACTGCATTTGGAAAAGGTCATTTAGAGGGTTTTGGTAATGTCGAGACGGTGATTCAGGAAAAAATTTTATTGGCTGAAAACGCCAAAACTATCTATTTGAATGGGGATAATATTTACGCTTTAAAACTCAAAGAGGATTTTTCCCAGAAGGGAAAGGAAGTCATTCTTTTTGGTCTTCAGAATCATATCACCTCACAACTCTCACTTCTTGATTATCACTTGAACCCAACGGAGGGAATCACTAGATTCCGCTGTCAGATTGAAGGTCGGATTTATCACTTCCAAGCACCGATTTTTTCTCCGGAACTCATTATCTTACTTCTGCCGGTCCTTCATCAAGCTTTCCAATTGGGCATTGAAGAAGATGAGGTCCAAACGGTTCTTAATGAAATTCTCCTTCCCGAAGGAAGAGAAAAAATTTATCATCTTGGCGAAGGATATGTGATCGACGACAGCTATAATGCCAATCCAATTTCTTTACATAAAGCCCTCAATTTATTGAAAAGATTCAACCATCAAGGGTATCAAACCTGGGTGGTTTTGGGAGATATGTTAGAGATGGGGAGTTTTTCCGAAGCAGTTCATCAAGAAAGTATCCGTTCTTTGGAAGTGCACAATATTAAGAATGTCATTCTTTATGGTTCCATGATGCATGGGGCTGCTGAAAAAGTGTTATCGAAAAACTCGGTAGACGGAGAATATTATTTGGCTTCTTCCCACGAAGAAATCAAAAAAATTCTTCTCGATCAGATAACTTTCCCTTTTTCTCGACTTATCGTTTTGTTTAAAGGTTCAAGAGCCATGAAATTAGAAGAAGCTATACCTACGGAGTGGATTGAGCATGAAACTTGGAATTATTCCCAATGATATATTAATTGCTTTTCTTTTGGCTTTTGTAGTTGGAATGGTTTTTTTTCCGCTTTTCATTCGGTGGCAGCAGCAACGCCATCTTGGTCAAAAAATAAAGAAAGAAGGACCTAATCTCCATCTTCACAAAGAGAATACCCCCAGTATGGGCGGTATCGTCATATTTATAGCTCTTTTGGTAGTGTTTGGAGTAGGAAGACAATACTGGTTAAACAATTTACTACCGGTAGTACTCCTTGCTGGATATACTATTTTAGGATTGGTTGATGACTGGTATAAGAGCTATTTGGAGAAACCCTGGGGAATAAAAGCCCGTTATAAGATTTTGTTCCAGATTGTCCTTGCCGGTATAGTTCTCTGGCTAGCTATGGATGGGATGCCAACTCAGATTATCATTCCATTTAGCCGTTATGTAATTCCAATGTCTCGTCCACTTTTTTTTGGGTACGGGATATTTATTATCATTGCTACCTCCAATGCATTTAATATTGCCGATGGTTTGGACGGGTTGGCGGGAGGTTCGGGTATTCTCACTTTTCTTTTTTGGGGTTTGCTTTTATTAACCTTGGGTAAAACCCAGCTTTCCTGGTTGGCCTTTGGAGCAATCGGAGGTCTGACCGCCTTTTTATGGTTTAATATATGGCCGGCAGGTATTTTTATGGGAGATTCAGGTTCATTGGGTTTAGGAGCGCTCTTAGGCTTTATGGCGCTTATTTCTGGGCAGTCTCTTTTAATTATTTTTTCAGCCCTGGTTTTTTTTGTTGATACTCTTTCAGTGATATTACAGGTTTTTTCTTTTAAAATTTTAGGACGAAGACTATTTTTAATGAGTCCGATTCATCATCATTTTGAATTAAAGGGAATGAAAGAAACTCAAATTACTGTACGTTTTTGGATAATTCAAGCCATAGGAATTACGGTGGCATGGTTAGGGCGGGTTCAATAGGGTTATGATGAATTATTTAGTCGTGGGTATGGGAAAAACTGGAGAAAGTACTGCTCGTTTTTTGCTTAATCGTGGCGAGAAGGTATTGGGATATGACGATCACAAAAAGTGGAGCGATATATCGCCGAACATTCTTAATCATCCGGCTTTTTCCCCGCTTAGGCCAATCGATCTTTCCAAGCTCAATAGGAGAAAGATCCAGGAATGTATAGTCAGTCCAGGTGTCCCTTCCTATCATCCCATCCTGGCCAAATGCGAACAGGAGAGAATCCCGATAGTGAGCGAAGTGGAATTAGCCTGTCGTATGCTGCATTTTCCTCTAATTGGCATTACTGGTTCCAATGGAAAGAGTACCACTGTGGCTCTAATTGGTCACATTCTGAATAGGGCGGGTTTTTCGGCTTTTGTTGGAGGCAATTTTGGGACACCTTTAATTGATTCAATTTCCTTCCCAACTTCTTATCAGTGGGGGGTGGTGGAGCTCAGCAGCTTTCAACTGGAGAGAATTGTGAGCGCGAGGTTTCAAGTTGCTGGTATTTTGAATTTATCTCCCAACCATTTGGACAGGCATAATACTTTTAGAGATTATTTTTTTCAAAAACGAAATATTTTTATCAATCAAAAAAAAGAGGATCGGGCGATAGTCAATTTTTCCATTCCCAGTTGGCATACCCAACTTTGCCCAATGATCCGCAGCTCTATCATTCCAGTGACCGGTTTAGGGCAATTACAGGAAGGATTTTATTGGAAGAATCAAAAAATTGTTGAACGATTCGAAGGGAAGGAAAGAAAGATTGACTGTCTCAATTGGCACCTCCCCGGTGAGCATAATCGGGAGAATTTATTGTTTGCCACTGCGGTTTGCCGAGTAGTGGGGGTTGGAGTTGATCAAATTGAAGAATCTCTTTCAACTTTTCAGGGATTGAGTCACAGAATTCAGAAGGTTGCTGAAATAAATGGTGTTGTATTTTATGATGATTCCAAATCGACGACACCAGCATCAACCTGTGCAGCAATCAATTCCTTGAATGGTCCTATTGTTTTGCTCTTAGGGGGGAGAAGTAAAATCAAAGATTTTTCTGAATTCACCCAATATCTTTCTCCGGCTAAAATAAAAATGATCCTTCTATTTGGAGAAGACCGAGAGCTGATACAGAAATTTATACCGGAATCTATACCAACCCGTTTATTTTCTAATTTAGACGAAATATTTTCAAACATCCGCTCCTTAGTCGTACCCGGTGATTGCGTTCTCTTGTCTCCGGCATGTACCAGCTGGGATCAATATGCCAACTACCAGGAAAGGGGTGAACACTTTTTCCGTTTAGTCTATGGGAACTCATGAAGAATTATTGAACCGGTGGTCATTAGAAAATTCCAATGAAAATCATTTAAAACGCTGGTGGTGGGAAATCGATCCATATCTTTTTTGGACGATGATTCTCTTACTCTGCATTGGTTTAATCATGGTTTTCAGTGCCAGCATGACCACGTCGATCATGTCCTATAGCGATCCTTATTATTTTTTTAAAAAGCAGGTGGTTGGAGTTGCTCTGTCTTTCTTTTTTTTCATAATCGCCTCTTTTATCCGGCTTGATTTTGTTAGAAAAATGAGCTCGAAATTACTTCTTCTATCAGTCGTGCTGCTCACTCTGGTTTTCTTCCCCTATATCGGCAGAATGGTGGGTGGATCCTATCGATGGATAGATTTTGGTATCATGCGCTTTCAACCCTCGGAATTGGCAAAATTGAGCTTAATCATTTATATGGCAGATACTTTGGTAACCCACCGTCATCGAGCTCAGGATTTTTGGTATGGAGTTGTGCCTTTTCTCTTGGTGGTTGGAGTCATGGGTGTTTTGGTCATAATGGAACCTGATCTTGGTACTGCCATTTTTTTGGCTGGCATAACCTTCGTCATGCTGTTTTTGGGAGGACGGAAAATTATTCACTTGCTCTATCCAATTTTTGCCGGAATTCCCATCCTTCTTTTTTTAATTTTTGCCAGCGGAAATCAATACTGGAAAGCACGGCTTGAGGCTTTTGTTAATCCTTGGAAAGAACCTTTGGGGAAGGGCTTTCAAATTATTCAGTCTCTCATTGCCATTGGTTCGGGTGGCTTATTTGGTCGGGGTTTGGGGGAAAGCCGACAAAAATTTTTCTATCTTCCTGATCGGCATACCGATTTTATTTTTGCCATTATTGGTGAAGAATTAGGTTTTATAGGAACAATAGGAGTGGTTATTTTATTCTGTATTCTTTTTTGGCGGGGTTGGCTAATTGCGGTTCGTTCAGGTGATGACTTTCAAGCCATGTTGGCTATGGGAATTATTCTAAGTATCCTCATGCAGGTCATTGTCAATATGAGCGCAGTGCTCAAAATCCTTCCGGTATCAGGTGTACCTTTACCATTAGTAAGTTATGGGAACTCATCAATACTGATTACTATGATCGAAATCGGTTTGTTGTTCAATATCGCACGGCAATCAAAGGTGAATCATTTTGAATGAAATATTTATTGCAGCTGGTGGAACCGGTGGTCATATCTTTCCAGCGCTCAGCATTGCTCAACATTTATCTCGTGACTTTCCGGTTCGCTTTATTGGGACCAAAAGAGGCATGGAAAGAAAATTGGTTCCCGAAGCCGGTTTTTCACTTTCTTTTATTCGTGCTCGAGGATGGAACCGAACATCAGCTATAGATTTTCTTCGCGCCTTTGGCGATAATATAGTAGGATTGTTTCAAAGTGGGTATCTTTTTATCAAATTTCGGCCTCGGGCGGTCTTGGTTTTTGGCAGTTATGTCTCTTTACTGATCGCTTTTTGGGCGAAACTATTTCGAGTTCCAATCTTTGTGCAAGAACAGAATATTCATCCGGGTTTTGCCAACCGGATCATCTCCCGTTGGTCAAAAAAAATCTTTGTTCCGGTGGACGAAGCAGCCGAGGGCTTTCGAGATTCAAATCAAATTGTTATAATCGGTAACCCCTTACGTGAAGAAGTGCTTGATTGGCAGGGAAAAGATAAAGAAGCCAAAGAAAAACTGGGTCTTGATCCCCAGAAAAAAACCCTGCTTATTATTGGAGGGAGCCGGGGTTCTCACCTGATCAACCAAGCATTTTGGCAAGCACTACCATTCATAGAAAAATTGAAGTTTCAAGTCATCCATATCACTGGAGATGAATCTTTTCAAGAAGCCATGAAGATGGCGGCGCTTTACCCATTTCCCTATTTGATTTACGAGTTTTATCCAAACCCGGGAATATTTTATTCAGCAGCCGACTTAGCAATCAGTCGTTCCGGTGCCAATGTCACCTATGAATTGTTTTGTTTTGGCCTTCCAGCCGTCCTGATACCTTTTGGAGGAGCAACTGAAGGCCACCAATTATATAACGCCCAATGGTTGGGGAAAAAGCAGCCGGTGGTCATTATCGATGAAAAAAGGCTTCAACCAGAAGGCTTGGCTCAGGCGATTCGAAGCCTATCAGAGCTTCCAGCAAAAAAATATAAAAAAAATGAAGATTTTCGATTTTCAGCAGCACGAATTGCTGGTATGATTGTCAAAGAGATCCGTAGGAGGAAATGAATTGAACGCTCATCTCGTCTCATTACCTAACGAACTCTATTTTATTGGTATTGGCGGCACTGGCATGAGTGCCTTGGCAACCATCGCTTTTGAAATGGGATATCAGGTTAGTGGTTCTGATATTTTTTCCGGTGAAAACACTTGTCGACTTCAGGAAAAAGGCATCCCGGTATTTATCGGTCATTCAAGAGAAAGAATTAAAAATATATCTGCAGTGGTTATTTCCTCCGCCATCCCCCCAGAAAATGTCGAACTCCAAGAAGCTATTCAAAGAAACATACCCATTATTCACCGAGGAGAGATGTTAGCTTTTTTTCTCAATCAAAAAAAGGGCATAGCTATTGCAGGTACCCACGGAAAAACCACCACGACCTCGATGATTTCACTGTTATTAGAAGTAGCTGGCCTGGATCCGACGGTATTGGTGGGTGGGGAAGTTGAAGATATTGGGGGGAATGCTCGCTTTGGTAATGGGGAGTATTTTATATCTGAAGCTGACGAGAGCGACGGATCTTTTTTAAAGCTCAATCCCTACTGCGCGGTTATTACCAATATCGAAGATGACCATTTGGAATATTACGGAAGCCAAGAAAATGAACTGAATGCTTTTATTTCCTTTGCCAATGGCGTTAAAGAGGGAGGATTTATGGTAGCCTGCGGAGATCATCCCAATGTACAAGTGATGTTTAACCAACCCCTCAAGACCAATTTAATGACTTATGGAATGATTAATGGCGTAGTTGATGTTCGCGGATCGATGATTGAAGAAAGGGCAGAAGGTTCCTTGTTTCGAGTGACGCATCGCAACCAGGATTTGGGATCTTTTATTTTGAATATTCCTGGGATTCATAATGTAATTAATTCCTTAGCCTGCATAGCGGTTGGGATCAAGCTTGGTATAGATAAAAAATTAATTGCCAGCGCCTTAGAAATGTTTAAAGGAGTAAAAAGGCGTTATGAACGAATTGGTTATGTTGACGGAACCCTGGTTGTTGACGATTATGCTCACCATCCAACTGAAATGGGTGTAGTGTTAAAAACAGCGTTGAGCCGGACCTTAGGGAAAGTGATCGTTATTTTTCAACCTCACCGGTATACTAGAACCAAACGTCTTTATAGAGAAATGGCCGAGATATTAAAGAAAGCCCATCAAGTTATCCTCTTTCCCATTTATTCGGCAGGCGAAAAGCCGATTGAAGGTATTACCTCTAATTTAATTTATGATGAATTGAAGAAAGCCGGTTATGATGGTGTTCATATGGTTTCAACCATAGACGAAGCTCTTAACATTACCGAGAACCTGATAGGTCCAGGAAATATTCTGATAACCATGGGGGCCGGAGATATATGGAAGGTAGCCGACAGCATGTGCAGGAAAAATGGAAATCAATTGAGAAAGAGTACGCCGGTTCTCCGGACCTGATTGTTGCACCACAGGCTGAAATGAAGTTTTATACCACCTGGAAAATTGGTGGCCGGGTTATAGCTTTAGTTGATGTTTTAAGGAGTGTCATTTTCCCCAATTTATTTTTTAAAATGCAAGAACTGGATTGTCCCTGGAAAATTCTGGGAAAAGGATCAAATATTCTGGTAAGCGACCAAGGTTATTCTGGTGTAGTTATTCGTCTTGCTGGTGAGTATTCCGAAATGAATTATCTCGGAAACCATCGGATTGAAAGTGGTGCTGGTGTTGCTCTTTCTCATTTAGTAAGTTTTGCTCTTGGCCACAGTTTAGGAGGATTTGAATTTTTAGTTGGTGTTCCTGGAACGGTGGGAGGGGCGGTACGGATTAATGCCGGTTGTTTTGGACAGGAAATCAGCAATTTAATTCAAGAAATCTTAGTCATGGATAATAATGGTAATATAGAGTGGTTGAAGAGAGAGAAGATTGATTTTTTTTATCGAGGATCATCATTGAAGAAAGATAGGTTGACGATTTTGAAAGTCATTTTTCAACTTTTTTCTGATAAATCAGAAAACATTAGAAATAATGTTCGTCGATATAGCCTTCTCCGCAAACAATTTCAGCCGGTAGG
This sequence comes from Candidatus Atribacteria bacterium ADurb.Bin276, assembly GCA_002069605.1. Taxonomy (NCBI): domain Bacteria; kingdom Pseudomonadati; phylum Atribacterota; class Atribacteria; order Atribacterales; family Atribacteraceae; genus Atribacter; species Candidatus Atribacter allofermentans. The sequence goes on along the minus strand of MWBQ01000035.1, from coordinate 6,639 downwards.
TTGGCCATCGGCCGGTTGTGTATTTAAAAATCCACCCGGTGACTATGCGGCTAAAATCATTGATCAAATGGGATTTAAAGGGCTAAGAACCGGTTTCGCTCAAATTTCTGAGAAACATTCCAATTTTATTATCAATCGTGGATCAGCGAAAGCACGTGATGTAATAGTACTGATAGATTGGATTCGCCAAGAAGTTCAACGAGAAAGAAATATTTTTTTGGAAAATGAAATCGAGGTATGGCAATGAAATATTATAAGTCACAGTTTTTTTTAAAACTCTTTTTTTTTATCTTGTTCTAGGAGTTATCGCCTGGTTGGTTTTTAGCCTCTTCATGAGAGGGAATCTATTTGCAGTGAACCAGATCGAGGTGATCGGTAATCGGACTCTATCGGTAAAATACATCGCAAATGCCTCGGGTATTCAAGTTGGACAGAGTATTTTTGGTTTAAGAAGTTGGGAAATTGAAAACCGGATCAAAAAAATTAACGACGTAAAAAGTGTAAAAGTTCAAAAAGTTTTTCCTCATTTAATTCGAATCGAAATTGTGGAAAGAGCTCCCTTGGCAAAAGTTGTGGTTGGAGATACCTGGTTTTATGTAGATGATCAAGGGGTGAGAGTGAATACTCCATCGGATAATCCCGATCAATTGATTTCTCTTTTTGTACCATCCCTCGAATATGATTCGATTCCAATAACTTTAGAGGTTATTCGCACTTGGATGAGCGATTTTGATACACCTTTGAAGCTGGTAAAAATGGTTCATAATAATCTGTTTATTTTACAACTTCAAAATGATATATTTATCAAGTGTGAGAGTGTTCAAAATTTAAAAGAAAAAGTCCCGGTTTTGAAACCCTTGTTGAGAGAAGTTCAGGTAAAAGCTCTCAAAGTGGTCGGTTTTGATCTGCGCATGAAAAAGGACATTGTTCTTATCCAAGACGAGGAGGAAGTTTTTTGAAATTATTTAAATATATTGAGACATCAAATCCAACTATTGCAGCGGTTGATGTTGGAACCAGCAAGGTCTGTACGTTAATCGGGAAGATTCGATCCAATGGAATCGAGATATTAGGTATTGGATTAAGTTCTTCGTCTGGGATAAAAAAAGGAAAAGTTGTTGATGTTGAAAAGGCCTCCCATTCGATAAAAGAGTCTCTTCTCAATTCCTTGAGTGTAGCCAAAGAAGAGCCGAATTTTTTATATACTGGGATTGCTGGTGATTATGTCACTTCCAGGAATGCTGAAAATGAAATACTTCTTGGAAAAGTCAGTCGGGAGGTATATGAAAAAGATATTGAAAAAGTCATTGAGGGAACTCGAGCCCAGATAGCCAGCGATGGTCAGGCGGTTATTCATGTTATCCCTCAGGAGTTTTCGTTAGACGATCAGCGAGGGATCGCTCATCCACGTAAACTGGTGGGGACTCGTTTAAAAGTGAATGCCCATGTAGTCACCGCCGAGGAGAACCATCTCCACAATTTAGTTGAATGCTTTCAAAGTGTGGGATATGAGGTTTATCGAACGGTATTTCAACCCTATGCCTCGGCTTTGGCAGTATTGACCTCTGGTGAGCAGGAAGCAGGAACGGTTTTAATAGATATCGGCGGAGGAACAACCGATATTGCGGTATTCTACAATGATTCAATCTATTATTCCAATATCTTACCGGTTGGGGGAGAGCTGATTACATCTGATTTGGCAATTGGTCTCCGGACATCCCGCGACGAGGCAGAAAGATTAAAACTCCAATATGGAAGCGTTTATAGTAAATATGTGCCTGATGATGAAATGATTGAAGTCAAAGATATTAGCATGAAGTCTCTGCGGTCGGTAAAGAGGAAGTTTGCCTGTGAAATAATTGAAGCTCGAGTGAAGGAAATGATTTTAATGATTAGAAGGGAAATTCGAGCCTCAGGAATGTCGACGGTATTACGGGGAGGGATTGTTCTCACTGGAGGTTCTTCCCTTTTGGGAGGGCTCAATGAATTTGCCTCATCGCTCTTAAATATGCCGGTTCGGATTGGATTTCCGGAAAGTAAAAATTACTTGGGACAGGTGCAGGTAATATCCAGTCCAATTTTTTCAACTTCTTGTGGGCTATTGCAATTGGCCCTTACTGAAGGCCAGGAAAGAAAAACAGATCATCGTTTTAGCGAGGGATCTTCTGGAAAAATTCATGGAATGGTTAATAAATTAAAGGATTTCTTCATGATGGGATAATTACTGGGGGTTACTGAGATGTCTAAGGCGAAAGGAAATGCCGGAGAAAATAACAATGTTGTGATCAAGGTTTTCGGTATTGGAGGCGGTGGAGGGAATGCCGTAAACCGAATGGTCAAGTCAGGATTAATGGGTGTATCATTTGTTGCACTCAATACCGATGCCCAGGTGTTATCACGTTCTCTGGCTGGTGTTAAGCTCCAAATCGGTTCGAAATTAACTCGTGGTCTTGGAGCTGGTGCCAACCCGGAAATTGGTCGGAGAGCTGCAGAAGAAGATAGAAATAAAATCTACCAGGTATTAGAAAAAACCGATATGGTTTTTGTAACGGCTGGTATGGGTGGTGGAACCGGAACCGGTGGAGCTCCCGTGGTAGCGAATATTGCTCGCGAGTTGGGAATATTAACGATAGCCGTTGTCACAAAACCTTTTGCTTTTGAAGGACGGAAAAGAAACCGTCAAGCCGAAGAGGGGATAGAGCAGCTCAGAAAAGTGGTGGATGCTCTGATTGTTATTCCCAATGATCGCTTACTTCAAGTTACCGAGAAAACCACCTCGATTGTCGAAGCTTTTCAGATGGTAGATGATATTCTTCTCCAAGGGGTACAGAGCATTTCTGATTTAATCAATGTTCCAGGCATTATTAACTTAGATTTTGCTGATATCCGGACGATAATGGCCAATGCTGGTACTTCTTTAATGGGTATCGGTAGGGCCAGTGGAGAAAATAAGGCAACTGAAGCAGCAAAAGTAGCAATTTCCAGTCCACTTTTGGAAACATCTTTTAAGGGAGCCAAAGGCATACTATTTAATATAACCAGTGGACCAAATTTGGGAATCTTGGAAATAAATAAAGCAGCGGAGATTATTTGCAGTGCTGCTTCGGATGAAACCAACATCATTTTTGGCGCTGTTATTGATAAAAATATAAAAGATGAGTTAAAAATTACAGTTATTGCCACTGGATTTGATCACGGTGGAGAAAAGGAAAACGAGGAGACGCAGGAGATATTCCAAAGGGAGGTAGCTGATTCTTTTACCTTCGATGATCTGGATGTACCTGCTTTTATGAGAAAAAAAATGAAATGATTTTGAATATTACCCATTTGAAGAACCTGGAACGGGGTTTGTCCCTCAACAATAAGATGGGGAAGTATCTTTTTGTTGGGTGTTTTCCTGGCCCTTATGAAATGGGAATGGCGAATCTCGGGTATCAATCGGTTTTAAAGACCGTCTTTGATAGCCCTCAATGGAGGGTCGAAAGATTATTTACCGACACTGGGATTCGAACTTTCGAGAAAAGTATTCCGGTAGCTGAAGCTGACATTGTTGGGTTGACTCTTGGTTTTGAAATTGAAATTTTCTCATTAGTTCAGTTGTTTATGGATTCAGGGTTGGAGGTTTATGCTAATAAGCGGGCAGAAAACCAACCTTTGGTCTTAGTGGGTGGTCCGCTGGCTTCCTTGAATCCGGAGATTATTGCACCTTTTGCTGATATCGTTTTTATTGGTGAAAGTGAAGAGAGCCTTCCCGATTTATTGACTGCTTGGGAAGAAACACAAGACCTCGACTTAAGCCGCCAAGAAACCCTTTTTTATTTAAGCCGTTTCCCCGGTGTCTATGTTCCGCGGTTTTATTTTCCCATGGTTAAGGGCTCAATTTTTAAAGGCTTTGAAAAAGTCGGTGGTGTTCCAGAGCGGATTCAAAAACAAAGGGTTGATGTAAGCCGCTTTGAGGTCTTTTCTCACATTTATACTTCTCAATCATTTTTTAAAAATATGGGATTGATGGAAATCAACCGGGGGTGCAGTTATCGCTGTCGTTTTTGTGCTGGCGGGGCTATCTATCGCCCTCTGCGTCAGCGACCAATTGAAATGGTTATGAAGATGATCGATAATTTAGAAAAATTTACTTCACATCTGGGAATTATCGGGTCGGATGTGCTTTCCCATCCCCAATGGGAGGATATCATAAAATATGCAATAAAAAACGCCTTCACAGTAAATTTTTCCTCTCTCTCTGCGGTTACTCTCTCTCGTCGTAGGGAATATCTTTCTTATTTGGTAAAATGTGGAATAAAAACCCTTACCCTGGCGCCAGAAAGCGGAGATGCCGAGACTCGCCAATATTTTGGGAAAGGTCTGGATGACGAGGAGTGGACGGATCTCATCCAAAATATTTTCCAGTCGGGAATACCGAAAGTGAAGCTCTATTTTATGATCGGGAAGGCTTTTCATTCTGCTGAAAAGGATTTGGATTTTATTCATAAATTAAGTCGTAAAATTAATTCAAAACATCAATTATCAGTTTCTTACAGTTTTTTAGTTCCAAAACCTCATACCGATTTGGAGAATATGAAGTCTCTTTCATTCTTAGCTTGGAAGAAAGAGAGAGAACTTTTTGAGACTGGGCTGAAAAAAATGAAAATTCGCTTTTCGGGTGAAAGTCTACGGGTTGCTTGGATAGAGCTCCTTTTGGCTCGAGCTGATCGTTTCTTGGCTCAGGAGATACCAAATCTGATGAAGCAAAAAAATGGTTTGGTTTTTAATCAATGGAAAACGGTATTGAAAAAAATGGGACGAGAATTTGACGAATGGCCAAGACATCCCTGGGAAGGCGATTTATACCCCTGGTCAATAATTGATAACCATGAGAGAAGGTTGTGAGGGAAATGAAGGGGAACCGGATCGAAAATGATGAATAGATACATTCAAAAACGATTAGAAATTGTACAGGAAAATATTTTACGTTCCTGCCAAAAATCAGGTAGAAAAAGCGATGAGATTAAAATCATTGCCGTAACCAAAGGGATTGGTGTCGATCAAATGCAAGAAGCTTTTTCCTGCGGATTGAATCGTTTTGGTGAAAATCGAATTCAAGAAGCCGAGCAAAAGAAAATTTCTTTTCGAAAAGAACCAATAGAGTGGCATTTTATTGGACAGCTCCAGAGGAACAAAATTCCAAAAGTGGTAGAATATTTTCAGTATATTCATTCTTTAGACCGGATAAATCAGTTTCAAACCTTAGAAAAACGCTTGGAAATGTCAAATGAGGATTGTTATCCGGTTATGGTACAGGTGAATTTGACTGGCAAAGAAATCCAAGCTGGGCTTGAGAAACAAGATGTCGTCCCTTTTTTAGAATCTTTGCACTTTTATCGACATATTCGAGTCAGTGGGTTAATGACCATTGGGCCTCAAGGAAGTCTTGAAGAAATTCGTCGAGTTTTTCGTGAGCTTTATCAAATCAAGGAAGAAGTAGAGAGTAAAAAGTATAGTTGGATTTCTCCAACTTTGGCTTTATCAATGGGAATGAGTGATGATTATCCAATAGCGGTTGAAGAAGGTGCAACCTATCTTCGGTTAGGACGTTGTCTATTTGGAGAAAGGAGCTATTAGGTGAAACAATCCATTTTAGTGGTAGGTTGTGGTAATATGGGGAGTGCTCTGACACGAGGACTTTGTCTTGACAAATGGCATAACAAGTATGATTTCTGCCTTTATGATAAAGTATTACCTAAGGCGATACAGATAGCTAATGAGCTCGGTTTATCTTATGTAGCCGATTTAAATGAGGTGAAGTCGGAACCTTACCTCATTTTTTTAGCGGTGAAGCCCAATCAAGTCAAATTGGTTTGTCAAGACCTTACTCAATTTAAAAACTCAATACTCATTTCCCTGGCAGCGGGAGTTAATCAGGAGCAATTGCAGAAATACTTAGGAGAAGGTCAACCTATTGTCAGAATGATGCCGAACTTGGGCGTAGAGGTTGGAGAGGGCGTTGTTGCCCTTCATTTTAACTCCCGGGTGAGCGAAGAAAATCGCGAGGACCTTTTATTTCTATTTTCTTCGCTGGGTTGGGTATTTGAAGCTGAAGAGAAAGAATTTGATCAGATTACTGCCTTGAGTGGGAGCGGGCCGGGGTTAGTGGCGGTTTTTTTAGAGGCAATGATGGATGCTGGTGTGAACATTGGTTTACCGTGGGAAAAAAGTTTAAAAATGGTAATTCAAACCATGTTAGGAACAGCAACCTGGTTGAAGAAAAAAAATTGTCATCCTGGTTTATTAAAAAATATGGTTTGTTCTCCTGGGGGAACAACCATTGCCGGAATAAAACGACTGGAGTTGTCAGGTTTTAGAGGTATTGTTATGGACGGAATTGAGACTGCCAGTAAGCGAGCAAAAAATAACATGGCTGAGGAGTGACGGAAATGGACTTGAAACCGGAAAATATTTTAGAAATTGAATTCAGTCGTTCTTTCCGTGGGTATAATGAAGATGAAGTAAACGAATTTATTGAGGAAATTGCAGAAGCGGTTGAAGCTGTACTAAAAGAAAAGGAAAAATTATTACAGGAGAATGAAGAATATAGGCGGAAAGTGAACGAACTGTCCCAATATGCAAAACGCTTAGAGGGAA